>NZ_NWTA01000044.1:0-18207 GCF_002531955.1 Rhizobium sp. M10
TGCGCTTCGCCATCCGCGAAGGCGGCCGCACGGTCGGCGCCGGTATCGTCGCCTCGATCGTCGAGTAATCCTGGGATTACCTGCAATTCAGGAAAAACCCCGCTGGCGACAGCGGGGTTTTTTCGTTTTGATGCCTGATCGACGGATTAACAGGTGTTGTAAAAATATCGTTAAACAGGCCCGTCACAGTATTTTGTTCATCTCACGTTCAGAAACCGGTTTGTGATTGGCTCATTTTAGTTCAGACTCCTTCGTGTAGAGAGGAGAGTTCGCATGATTCCAAAGGCCACATTTGTTGCGACGATATTCGCAATGTATGTTTTCACGATGTTTTTCATCGCTGCGATCCCGCAAGAGGTTGTTCAATCGGCCGGCGTGCAGATCGACGAGGTCAGCGTCGTCAAGTGACGGCCCTGCAAATCATCGCCGGATTCGGCGGTGATTGGAAATGAATGATCAGGCGCCGGACGCAGGCGGCCTGATGAGGCGGGGGTGAACTCTCGCAGGACGCTCGCTTGCTCTTCGCGCGGAAGCGTCTAACTATGCCTCCGAATGACGCGGAGGATATTCCATGAAGAAACGAATCCTGTTCACAGGCGGTTCGGGCAAGGCGGGTCGCCATGTCGTGCCATGGCTCGTCAACTCAGGTTATGAGGTCCACAACCTCGATCTCGTGCCGCTGGACAGCCCCGGCGTCACCAATCTCATCGCCGACATCACCGATAGCGGTCAGGTCTTCAACGCGCTCTCCATGCATCGCGATTTTCCCGATCTCGACGCGGGCAGGGGCGTCCAGCCCTTCGATGCCGTCGTGCACTTCGCCGCCATCCCGCGCATCCTGATCAAGCCCGACAACGAGACCTTCCGCATCAACACGATGGGTACCTACAATGTCATCGAGGCAGCGGTGAAGCTCGGCATCCGGAAGATCATCGTCGCGTCGAGCGAGACGACCTACGGCGTTTGTTTTGCCGAGGGGCATCGCGATTTCCACCAGTTCCCGCTGGAGGAGGACTATGACGTCAATCCGATGGATTCCTATGGCCTTTCGAAAGTGGTCAACGAAAAGACGGCGCGCGCCTTTGCCGAACGGTCCGGCTTCGACATTTATGCGCTGCGCATCGGCAACGTCATCGAGCCGCACGAATATGAGAGGTTTCCCACCTATTTCGCCCATCCCGAAATGCGCAAGCGCATCGCCTGGAGTTATATCGACGCCCGCGACCTCGGTCAGATCTGCCATCTCTGCATCGAGAAGGACGGCCTCGGCTACCAGGTGTTCAACGCCGCCAATGACACGGTCTCGGCCAACACGCCGTCGAAGGAGCTTGCGAAGCGATTCTTCCCGAATGTGCCCTTCACCCGCGAGATCGGCGAATATGAGGGGCTGCTTTCCAACCGCAAGATTCGCGAAGTGCTGGGCTTCAGGGAAGAGCACGACTGGCGGAAATATGTGAAGATCTGAGCGCTTGCCGGCCATGCGATTGAAAAGCCGGTCGCTCGCAAATGAGCAGAACGGCTTTGAAAATCGAAAATCGTGCTTGCCAATCCGCCGCCGCCGTCTTAAAGGGTGCGCCATGCATTTCGGCAGCGATTTGCGGGTCTTGGCCCGGGCGCTGAAGGAGAGGCATGAAGGGGTATAGCTCAGTTGGTAGAGCGGCGGTCTCCAAAACCGCAGGTCGGGGGTTCGAGCCCCTCTGCCCCTGCCATTTTCCTTGATAGGGACAGCGCGACTGTGCTTGCAGCCGTTCCGGCCGGGGATTGATCGGTGGCAACTAATTTCGTTAAACTTCGGTTTCCCTCTTGTGTATTCGGAAATCGGTGTTTATTTAGGGTTCAACAGACACGCGGTGCGTGGGGCTGATAGTTTCAGCTTTACGCGCCGTAATTGCGTGGGCAGTCGATGGCATCCAAATCCAATCCGTTTGCGTTTCTGCAGCAGGTTCGCTCCGAGACGTCCAAAGTTACATGGCCGTCGCGCCGCGAGACGATGATCTCGACGGTTATGGTGCTTGTGATGGTGGTGTTCGCCGCGTTGTTTTTCTTTGCTGCTGACCAGCTGATCGGCTGGGTTCTGAGCTTCGTGCTCAATACCGGCAACTGATACGGGTGGAGATGAAAATGGCGGCACGTTGGTACATCGTCCACGCGTATTCCAATTTTGAAAAGAAGGTGGCTGAGGACATCGAGAACAAGGCTCGCCAGAAGGGGCTTGAGCATCTGTTCGAGAAGATCCTCGTGCCGACCGAAAAGGTGGTGGAAGTGCGTCGCGGCCGCAAGGTCGACAGCGAGCGCAAGTTCTTCCCCGGTTATGTCCTCGTCCGCGCCAATCTGACGGATGAAGCCTACCACCTGATCAAAAATACGCCGAAGGTCACCGGCTTCCTCGGCTCCGACAATAAGCCCGTTCCGATTCCGGATTATGAAGCCGAGCGCATTCTCGGCCAGGTTCAGGAAGGTGTCGAGCGGCCGAAGGCCTCCATTACCTTCGAGATCGGCGAGCAGGTTCGCGTTTCCGACGGCCCGTTCGCTTCGTTTAACGGCACGGTTCAGGATGTGGACGAAGAACGTTCGCGCCTGAAGGTTGAGGTGTCGATCTTCGGCCGCGCGACGCCGGTCGAACTGGAATACGCTCAGGTCGAGAAGGTCTGATTGCAAGAGATTGGAAGCTGGCCCTTGCGGCCTGTTTCCCGCGGATCTTGTCCGCATCCGCGTGGAAGGTGAGGGGTCTTAGCCGGACCCTAATGATCCGCACCACGCAACCGCAGCCGCCGGAGAGATCCGGCATTACGGGCCGGGCGACCGGTCGTTCATGAAAGGCAGAGAGATATGGCTAAGAAAGTTGCAGGCCAGCTCAAGCTTCAGGTCAAGGCAGGATCGGCAAACCCGTCCCCGCCGATTGGTCCGGCGCTTGGTCAGCGTGGCATTAACATCATGGAATTCTGCAAGGCGTTCAATGCTGCCACGCAGGAAATGGAAAAGGGTATGCCGATTCCGGTCGTCATCACCTATTACCAGGACAAGTCCTTCACCTTCGCGATGAAGCAGCCGCCGGTCAGCTACTGGCTGAAGAAGGAAGCGAAGATCACGTCCGGTTCCAAGACCCCGGGCAAGGGCGCAAAGGCTGGTACCCTCACCAAGGCTCAGATCAAGACGATCGCCGAAGCCAAGATGAAGGACCTGAATGCAGCAGATATCGAAGGCGCAATGGCGATGATCGAGGGCTCTGCCCGCGCCATGGGCCTGGAAGTGGTGGGTTAAGATCATGGCTGGCAAGCGCACTCGCAAGATCAATGAAGGTGTTGATCCCACCAAGCTCTACGCTCTGACCCAGGCCATCGGCATGGTCAAGGAACGGGCTGTCGCCAAGTTCGACGAAACCATCGAAGTCTCGATGAACCTCGGCGTCGATCCGCGCCATGCGGACCAGATGGTTCGCGGCGTCGTCAATCTGCCGAACGGCACGGGCCGCACGGTTCGCGTCGCCGTCTTCGCTCGTGGCGTCAAGGCTGACGAAGCCAAGGCCGCTGGTGCCGATGTCGTCGGCGCCGAAGAGCTCGTCGAAATCGTCCAGGGCGGCAAGATCGAATTCGATCGCTGCATCGCCACCCCCGACATGATGCCGCTCGTCGGCCGTCTCGGTAAGGTTCTCGGCCCGCGCGGCATGATGCCGAACCCGAAGGTCGGCACCGTCACCATGGATGTCGCCGGAGCCGTCAAGGCTTCCAAGGGCGGCGCTGTCGAGTTCCGCGTCGAGAAGGCTGGTATCGTCCATGCCGGTATCGGCAAGGCCTCGTTCGACGCCAAGGCTCTGGAAGAAAACATCCGCGCCTTCGCCGACGCCGTCATCAAGGCGAAGCCGGCTGGCGCCAAGGGCAACTACGTCAAGCGCGTGGCGATTTCCTCGACCATGGGCCCGGGCGTCAAGATCGAAGTCGGCTCGGTCACCGCAGCACCGACTGCATAAGTTAATTGCCGGACCGCGGTCCGGTCACTGAATTTCCGGCCTCGCAAGGGGCCGGAATATTCCGGAGAAATCCGGAATCCTGTCCGAGATTGCAGGTGGTTTTCCCTTAATCACTTTGCCTGCATGAGACGGGTAAGACCCGAATTCATGAAGTTCGCTTCTAGAAACTCGGTTCGAGCCTTGGATGCCTTGTGCCTTCTTAGCCTTGATTGGCGCGGAAGCGCGGGGGGACAGGATCCTCAAGCGTCGCTTGGGATCTCGCATGATCCCGGGAGGCAAAAGGCAACCCGGCGGGCCCGTTCTCGGTCCCGCCAACTGGAGATAGGCAGTGGAAAGAGCGGAAAAACGCGAATTCGTCACGGAACTGAACGAAGTCTTCAAGGCTTCGGGCTCAGTTGTCGTGGCCCACTATGCTGGTGCCACAGTCGCGCAGATGAACGATTTTCGTTCGAAGATGCGTGCAGCTGGCGGTACCGTCAAAGTCGCGAAGAACCGCCTGGCCAAAATTGCCCTTCAGGGTACGGAAGCGGAAGGGATGTCGAATCTCTTCAAGGGTCAGACGCTGATTGCATACAGCACCGATCCGATCACCGCTCCGAAGGTCGTCATGGATTTCGCCAAGACCAACGACAAGATCGTTGTTCTGGGCGGCGCCATGGGAACAACCACGCTCAACGCCGATGCAGTCAAGTCGCTTGCGACCCTGCCTTCGCTCGATGAGCTGCGTGCGAAGCTGCTGGGCATGATCCAGACACCGGCTACCCGCATCGCTGGGGTTGTTGCTGCACCGGCAAGCCAGCTTGCCCGCGTGTTTTCGGCCTACGCCAAGAAGGACGAAGCCGCTTAAGGCGGTTTTTCGCTGTTTATAATCAACCGGTTCGAACCGAACAAAAGGAACTAGTAAAATGGCTGATCTCGCAAAGATCGTTGAAGACCTCTCCTCGCTGACCGTTCTGGAAGCTGCAGAACTGTCCAAGCTCCTCGAAGAAAAGTGGGGCGTTTCCGCTGCTGCTCCGGTAGCCGTTGCTGCCGTTGCCGGTGGTGCAGGCGCTGCTGCTCCGGTCGAGGAAGAAAAGACCGAGTTCGACGTCATCCTCACGGATGCCGGCGCCAACAAGATCAACGTCATCAAGGAAGTCCGCGCCATCACCGGCCTCGGCCTCAAGGAAGCCAAGGACCTCGTCGAAGGCGCTCCGAAGGCTGTCAAGGAAGGCGTTTCCAAGGCTGAAGCCGCTGACATCAAGAAGAAGCTCGAAGACGCTGGCGCCAAGGCCGACGTTAAGTAAGCTTGAACTGCTTTTGGGAGGTGGCATTTGCTGCCTCCCATTTGCCGTTTTTCTGAACGAATTACCCAAAAGCCGCGTCAAAACGGCTTTTGGGTAATGGGTTCTTCAAAAGGATAGTCTCGCACCGAGGGCAGCACAGCAATCCGAGCTGGGCGTTTTCGGGAGTCGGACGAGATTGAACTACCCATTGATTGACGGGGTCGACTGGCCATCGGTTCCCGTCCGTTGCAGGCCCGGGTGCAAGATTTTGAAGGAGCGACGATGGCTCAGACCCTTTCGTTCAACGGTCGCAGGCGCGTACGCAAGTTTTTTGGTAAGATCCCCGAAGTCGCAGAAATGCCGAACCTCATCGAGGTCCAGAAGGCGTCCTACGACCAGTTTCTGATGGTGGAAGAGCCGAAGGGCGGCCGGCCCGACGAGGGTCTTCAGGCCGTCTTCAAGTCGGTTTTCCCGATCACCGATTTCTCCGGCGCCTCGATGCTGGAATTCGTCTCCTACGAGTTCGAGCCGCCGAAGTTCGACGTTGACGAATGCCGCCAGCGCGACCTGACCTATGCCGCGCCGCTGAAGGTGACGCTGCGCCTCATCGTGTTCGATATCGATGAGGATACCGGCGCGAAGTCGATCAAGGACATCAAGGAACAGTCCGTCTACATGGGCGACATGCCGCTCATGACCAACAACGGTACGTTCATCGTCAACGGCACCGAGCGCGTCATCGTTTCGCAGATGCACCGTTCGCCGGGCGTCTTCTTCGACCATGACAAGGGCAAGAGCCATTCTTCCGGCAAGCTGCTCTTTGCGGCCCGCGTCATTCCCTATCGCGGCTCCTGGCTCGATATCGAATTCGACGCCAAGGACATCGTCTACGCCCGCATCGACCGCCGCCGCAAGATTCCGGTGACGTCGCTGCTGATGGCGCTCGGCATGGACGGCGAAGAAATTCTCGACACCTTTTACACGAAGTCGCTCTACAAGCGCGACGGCGAAGGCTGGCGCATTCCCTTCAAGCCGGAAACGCTGAAGGGCGCCAAGGCGATCACCGAGATGGTCGACGCCGATACCGGCGAAGTCGTCGTCGAAGCCGGCAAGAAGCTGACCCCGCGTCTGCTGCGCCAGCTGTCCGACAAGGGCCTGAAGGCGCTGAAGGCCGGCGACGACGACCTCTACGGCAATTACCTCGCCGAAGACATCGTCAATTACTCGACCGGTGAAATCTACCTCGAGGCCGGCGACGAAATCGACGAGAAGACGCTCGGCATCATCCTGTCGAACGGTTTCGACGAAATCCCGGTTCTCGGCATCGATCACATCAATGTCGGCGCCTATATCCGCAACACGCTGTCGGCCGACAAGAACGAGAACCGTCAGGACGCTCTGTTCGACATCTACCGCGTCATGCGTCCGGGTGAACCGCCGACCATGGAATCGGCCGAAGCCATGTTCAACTCGCTGTTCTTCGATGCGGAGCGTTACGACCTCTCCGCCGTCGGCCGCGTCAAGATGAACATGCGTCTCGACCTGACCGTCGAAGACACCGTCCGCATCCTGCGCAAGGACGACATCCTGGCCGTGGTCAAGATGCTGGTCGAACTGCGCGACGGCAAGGGCGAGATCGACGACATCGATAACCTCGGCAACCGCCGCGTCCGCTCGGTCGGCGAGCTGATGGAAAACCAGTACCGTCTCGGCCTGCTGCGCATGGAGCGCGCGATCAAGGAACGCATGTCCTCGATCGAGATCGACACGGTCATGCCGCAGGATCTGATCAACGCCAAGCCGGCTGCCGCAGCCGTCCGCGAATTCTTCGGTTCCTCGCAGCTCTCGCAGTTCATGGACCAGGTCAATCCGCTCTCGGAAATCACCCACAAGCGCCGTCTTTCGGCTCTTGGCCCGGGCGGTCTGACCCGCGAGCGCGCCGGCTTCGAAGTCCGCGACGTGCATCCGACCCACTACGGCCGTATCTGCCCGATCGAAACGCCGGAAGGCCCGAACATCGGTCTGATCAACTCGCTTGCGACCTTTGCCCGCGTCAACAAGTACGGCTTCATCGAAAGCCCGTACCGCCGCATCGTCGACGGCAGGGTGACGAATGACGTGCTCTACCTCTCCGCCATGGAAGAGGCCAAGTACTACGTCGCCCAGGCCAACGCCGAGATGAACCCGGACGGCTCCTTCGTCGACGAATTCGTCGTCTGCCGTCACGCCGGCGAAGTCATGCTTGCGCCGCGCGACAGCATGAACCTGATGGACGTTTCGCCGAAGCAGGTCGTTTCGGTTGCTGCGGCACTCATCCCGTTCCTGGAAAACGACGACGCCAACCGCGCTCTCATGGGCTCGAACATGCAGCGTCAGGCCGTGCCGCTGCTGCGTGCCGAAGCCCCGTTCGTCGGTACCGGCATGGAGCCGGTCGTCGCCCGTGACTCCGGCGCCGCCATCGGCGCGCGCCGCGGCGGCGTGGTCGACCAGGTCGACGCGACGCGTATCGTTATCCGCGCCACGGAAGACCTCGAAGCCGGCAAGTCCGGCGTCGATATCTACCGCCTGCAGAAGTTCCAGCGTTCGAACCAGAACACCTGCGTCAACCAGCGTCCGCTGGTCACCGTCGGTGACGTCGTCAACCGCGGCGACATTCTCGCCGACGGTCCGTCGACCGATCTCGGCGACCTGGCGCTCGGCCGCAACGCGCTCGTCGCGTTCATGCCCTGGAACGGCTACAACTACGAAGACTCGATCCTGCTCTCCGAGCGCATCGTTGCCGACGACGTGTTCACCTCCATCCACATCGAAGAATTCGAAGTGATGGCGCGCGACACCAAGCTTGGTCCTGAGGAAATCACCCGCGACATTCCGAACGTTTCGGAAGAAGCGCTGAAGAACCTCGACGAAGCCGGCATCGTCTATATCGGCGCCGAAGTTCAGCCGGGCGATATCCTGGTCGGCAAGATCACGCCGAAGGGCGAAAGCCCGATGACGCCGGAAGAAAAGCTTCTGCGCGCCATCTTCGGCGAAAAGGCCTCCGACGTGCGCGACACCTCCATGCGCATGCCGCCCGGCACCTACGGCACGATCGTGGAAGTTCGCGTCTTCAACCGCCATGGCGTCGAGAAGGATGAGCGCGCGATGGCGATCGAGCGCGAAGAGATCGAGCGTCTTGCCAAGGACCGCGACGACGAGCAGGCGATCCTCGACCGTAACGTCTACGGCCGTCTGATCGACATGCTGCGCGGCCAGGTCTCGATTGCCGGCCCGAAGGGCTTCAAGAAGGGCACAGAGCTTTCGAACGCCGTCGTCTCCGAATATCCCCGCTCGCAGTGGTGGATGTTCGCGGTCGAGGACGAGAAGGTCCAGAGCGAACTCGAAGCACTCCGCGGCCAGTACGACGAATCCAAGTCGCGCCTTGAGCAGCGCTTCATGGACAAGGTCGAGAAGGTCCAGCGCGGCGATGAAATGCCTCCTGGCGTCATGAAGATGGTCAAGGTCTTCGTCGCCGTGAAGCGCAAGATCCAGCCGGGCGACAAGATGGCCGGCCGTCACGGGAACAAGGGCGTGGTCTCGCGCATTGTGCCTGTCGAGGATATGCCGTTCCTTGAAGACGGCACGCATGTCGACGTCGTTCTGAACCCGCTCGGCGTGCCTTCGCGCATGAACGTCGGCCAGATCCTGGAAACGCACCTGGGCTGGGCTTGTGCCGGCATGGGTCGCCAGATCGGCGAATTGATCGAAGCCTACAAGGCGAACGGCAACATCGAGCCGCTGCGCAAGACCATCGGCGATGTCGTCGGTGCCGGCCCGAAGGCTGAGCAGGTCCACGAATTCGACGATGAGTCGGTTCTGCGTCTTGCCGACCAGTGGAAGCGCGGCGTTTCGATTGCAACGCCTGTTTTCGACGGTGCCCACGAAGGCGACGTCAACGACATGCTGCGTCTGGCGGGCCTCAAGGACACCGGCCAGTCGACGCTCTATGACGGTCGTACCGGCGAGCAGTTCGACCGCCAGGTCACGGTGGGCTACATCTACATGCTGAAGCTCAACCACCTGGTCGACGACAAGATCCATGCCCGCTCGATCGGTCCTTACTCGCTCGTGACCCAGCAGCCGCTGGGCGGCAAGGCGCAGTTCGGCGGTCAGCGCTTCGGCGAAATGGAAGTCTGGGCGCTCGAAGCTTACGGCGCGGCCTACACGCTGCAGGAAATGCTGACGGTGAAGTCGGACGACGTCGCCGGCCGCACCAAGGTCTACGAAGCCATCGTCCGCGGAGACGACACGTTCGAAGCCGGTATTCCGGAAAGCTTCAACGTTCTCGTCAAGGAAATGCGCTCGCTGGGCCTCAGCGTCGAGCTTGAGAACACCAAGCTTGACGAAGCGCAGGCAAACCAGCTGCCCGACGCGGCCGAGTAAGCATTGATAGGGCGTGCGCTGCCATGCGGCGCACGCCGGTCCCGCCGGACGCCGCATCCATGTCGGCCCGGAAGGGAAGTTTCGCCGCATCTTGCGGTTATTCTCGTTTAAGCGAGGGAGGCGGCTCCCGGGAAATTGCCGCTGACCATCGCGTTTTGAGGGCGCTTTAGCCCATGAAGGAGACAGGCATGAACCAAGAGGTCATGAATCTTTTCAATCCGCAGGTGCCTGCACAGAATTTCGATTCCATTCGGATTTCGATCGCGTCTCCGGAGAAGATCCTCTCCTGGTCCTACGGTGAGATCAAGAAGCCGGAAACCATCAACTACCGCACGTTCAAGCCGGAACGCGACGGTCTGTTCTGCGCGCGCATCTTCGGGCCGATCAAGGACTACGAATGCCTGTGCGGCAAGTACAAGCGCATGAAGTACAAGGGCATCATCTGCGAAAAGTGCGGCGTCGAAGTCACGCTGTCGCGCGTTCGCCGTGAGCGCATGGGCCATATCGAGCTCGCCGCTCCCGTTGCCCATATCTGGTTCCTGAAGTCGCTGCCGAGCCGTATTTCGACGCTGCTCGACATGACGCTGAAGGATGTCGAGCGCGTCCTTTATTTCGAAAACTACATCGTCACCGAGCCGGGCCTGACGGCGCTCAAGGAGCACCAGCTTCTCTCGGAAGAAGAATACATGCTTGCCGTCGACGAATACGGCGAAGACCAGTTCACCGCGATGATCGGCGCCGAGGCGATCTACGAGATGCTGGCCTCGATGAACCTCGAGAAGATCGCCGGTGATCTGCGCTCCGAGCTTGCCGACACGACGTCGGATCTCAAGCAGAAGAAGCTGATGAAGCGCCTGAAGATCGTCGAGAACTTCATGGAGTCGGGCAACCGTCCGGAATGGATGATCATGAAGGTCGTCCCGGTCATTCCGCCGGATCTGCGTCCGCTGGTTCCGCTCGACGGCGGCCGTTTCGCGACGTCGGATCTGAACGATCTCTATCGCCGCGTTATCAACCGTAACAACCGTCTGAAGCGCCTGATCGAGCTTCGTGCGCCGGGCATCATCATCCGCAACGAAAAGCGCATGCTGCAGGAATCGGTTGATGCGCTGTTTGACAACGGCCGCCGCGGCCGCGTCATCACCGGCGCCAACAAGCGTCCGCTGAAGTCGCTCTCCGACATGCTGAAGGGCAAGCAGGGCCGCTTCCGCCAGAACCTGCTCGGCAAGCGCGTCGACTATTCCGGCCGTTCGGTCATCGTCACCGGTCCGGAACTGAAGCTGCACCAGTGCGGCCTGCCGAAGAAGATGGCGCTCGAACTGTTCAAGCCGTTCATCTATGCCCGCCTCGACGCCAAGGGTTACTCCTCGACCGTCAAGCAGGCCAAGAAGCTGGTCGAGAAGGAAAAGCCCGAAGTCTGGGATATCCTCGACGAGGTCATCCGCGAGCATCCGGTTCTCCTGAACCGTGCGCCGACGCTGCACCGTCTGGGTATCCAGGCCTTCGAACCCACCCTGGTCGAAGGCAAGGCGATCCAGCTGCACCCGCTCGTCTGCACGGCCTTCAACGCCGACTTCGACGGTGACCAGATGGCCGTTCACGTGCCGCTGTCGCTCGAAGCCCAGCTCGAAGCCCGCGTGCTGATGATGTCGACCAACAACATCCTGCACCCGGCCAACGGCGCGCCGATCATCGTTCCCTCGCAGGACATGGTTCTCGGCCTCTATTACCTGTCGATCCTCAACCAGAACGAACCGGGCGAAGGCATGGCCTTCTCCGATCTCGGCGAACTGCATCACGCCCTCGAAAGCAAGGTCGTGACGCTGCACACCAAGATCCGCGGCCGGTTCAAGTCGGTCGACGAGGATGGCAAGCCCTACTCGAAGATCTATGAGACGACGCCTGGCCGTCTGCTCATCGGCGAACTGCTGCCGAAGAACGGCAAGGTGCCCTTCGACATCTGCAACCAGGAAATGACCAAGAAGAACATCTCCAAGATGATCGACACGGTTTACCGCCATTGCGGCCAGAAGGACACGGTCATCTTCTGCGACCGCATCATGCAGCTCGGCTTCTCCCATGCCTGCCGCGCCGGCATTTCGTTCGGCAAGGACGACATGGTCATTCCGGATGCCAAGGCGAAGATCGTTGCCGACACCGAAAGCCTGGTGAAGGAATACGAGCAGCAGTACAATGACGGTCTGATCACCCAGGGCGAAAAGTACAACAAGGTTGTCGACGCCTGGGGCAAGGCCACCGAAAAGGTCGCCGAAGAGATGATGGCCCGCATTAAGGCTGTCGAATTCGATGAGAACACCGGCCGTCAGAAGCCGATGAACTCGATCTACATGATGAGCCATTCCGGCGCCCGCGGTTCTCCGAACCAGATGCGCCAGCTGGGCGGCATGCGCGGCCTGATGGCCAAGCCGTCGGGTGAAATCATCGAGACGCCGATCATCTCGAACTTCAAGGAAGGCCTGACCGTCAACGAGTACTTCAACTCGACGCACGGCGCCCGCAAGGGTCTGGCAGACACGGCCTTGAAGACGGCCAACTCCGGTTACCTGACCCGCCGTCTCGTCGACGTCGCGCAGGACTGCATCGTCACGCACGTCGATTGCGGCACCGAAACCGGCCTCACCATGACCGCCATCGTCGATGCCGGTCAGGTCGTCGCCTCGCTCGGCGCCCGTATCCTCGGCCGCACGGCGCTCGACGACATCGATCATCCGGTCACCGGTGAGCGCATCGTCGATGCCGGCAAGATGATCCTCGAGCCGGATGTCATCGAAATCGAGAAGGCCGGTATCCAGTCGATCCGGATCCGCTCGGCGCTGACCTGCGAAATCCAGACGGGTGTCTGCTCGGTCTGCTACGGCCGCGACCTCGCGCGCGGTACGCCCGTCAACATGGGCGAAGCCGTCGGCGTCATCGCCGCTCAGTCGATCGGCGAGCCGGGAACCCAGCTCACCATGCGTACCTTCCACCTTGGCGGTACGGCGACCGTGGTCGACCAGTCGTTCCTGGAAGCCTCGTACGAAGGTACGGTGCAGATCAAGAACCGCAACGTGCTGCGCAACTCCGAAGGCAGCCTCGTTGCCATGGGCCGCAACATGACCGTCCAGATCCTGGACGAGCGTGGTGTCGAGCGCTCCTCGCAGCGCGTCGCCTACGGTTCGAAGCTGCACGTCGATGAAGGCGACAAGGTCAAGCGCGGCCAGCGTCTGGCCGAGTGGGACCCTTATACCCGCCCGATGATGACGGAAGTGGCCGGTACGGTTCAGTTCGAAGACCTCGTCGACGGTCTCTCCGTTCTCGAAGCGACCGACGAATCCACCGGCATCACCAAGCGTCAGGTCATCGACTGGCGTTCGACCCCGCGCGGTTCGGACCTCAAGCCGGCGATCGTCATCAAGGACGCCAGCGGCAACGTCGCCAAGCTGTCGCGCGGCGGTGACGCCCGCTTCCTGCTCTCGGTCGACGCCATTCTGTCGGTCGAGCCGGGCACGAAGGTCTCCCAGGGTGACGTTCTCGCCCGTTCGCCGCTCGAAAGCGCCAAGACCAAGGACATCACCGGCGGTCTGCCGCGTGTTGCCGAACTGTTCGAAGCGCGCCGTCCGAAGGATCACGCCATCATCGCTGAGATCGATGGTACGATCCGCCTCGGCCGCGACTACAAGAACAAGCGTCGCGTCATCATCGAGCCGGCGGAAGACGGTGTCGAGCCTGTCGAATACCTGATCCCGAAGGGCAAGCCCTTCCACCTTCAGGACGGCGACTATATCGAAAAGGGTGACTACATCCTCGACGGTAACCCGGCTCCGCACGACATCCTGGCGATCAAGGGCGTGGAGGCACTTGCTTCCTACCTCGTCAACGAAATCCAGGAAGTCTATCGTCTGCAGGGCGTTGTCATCAACGACAAGCACATCGAGGTGATCGTCCGTCAGATGCTGCAGAAGGTGGAAATCACCGACGCCGGCGACTCGACCTATATCGTCGGCGACAACGTCGACCGGATCGAGCTCGAGGACGTCAACGACCACCTGATCGAGCAGGGCAAGAAGCCCGCCCACGGCGATCCGGTTCTGCTCGGCATCACCAAGGCGTCGCTGCAGACCCCGTCCTTCATCTCGGCCGCATCCTTCCAGGAAACGACCAAGGTGCTGACGGAAGCGGCAATCGCCGGCAAGACCGACGGCCTGCAGGGTCTGAAGGAAAACGTCATCGTCGGCCGCCTCATCCCGGCCGGTACCGGCGGCACTATGACCCAGATCCGCCGTATCGCCACCTCGCGCGACGAGCTGATCCTCGAAGAGCGTCGCAAGGGCACCGGTGCAGCCGTTGCCACGCCGATGCTGCAGGACATGGCTGAAAAGGCCCCGGCCGCGGAATAATCCGCGGCTGAAGTCCCGGTATTCAAGATACGAATTGAAAAACCGCCCGGAGCGATCCGGGCGGTTTTTTTCATTTTGCTGTGCTCTGGTCGATCCGACGGGGAGGGGGCGAGCTGCGTGTCTGGCAGGCTGGGGCGAGCGCAGCACTCGCCCTGCGGTTCGCCGCCGGCGGCTCCGGTCAGCTGAACCGGATGATCGCGACCTCGCCGTCGACCGCGCCCTGATAGGCCGAGGCATGCGGCTCTTCGGCCGGAACTTCGGTCAGCATGCCGATCTGGTCGAGATCGGCCTCGATGAAACCTTCCTCGGCAAGGGCGTTCAAGGCTTCGCGCACGGCCGTATCGTCGTCGGGCGCCTTCAGCATGATGTGCAGGTCGATGCCGTCGCTGGAGTCGGACTCATAGCCTTTGCCGATGATGATGAAGATCATCGGCCCGTCGAAATTGTTGTCGTTGTCAGGTGTCGTGATCATCGCCTGTCCTTCGGCTTTCGTGACGATTCGATCGCTCGAATCCTGCTATGAGGGCTTAACGCCGCAATTGCTGATTCCTTAACTGCTTTTGCTGCGATGCCCAAGTTTTTATCTTGGATCACACCCGTGGATTCGTCTAGAAGGGTGAAAACAGGGCATCCGGCCCGCATATCAAGGCGATACGGCGAGTTTATTTCTTAACCGGCCTTGACGAGAGGGGTGGAAACCAGTAGTACCCCGCCCATCAGATCCCATGTGAGGCTTGGCTGTTCGGGGCGACGCGCCCTGAAGTTCACCTCAAACAAGGTTCTAAACGCACGTTGAAGTCATGATGCTGCACGCATGACGCATAATTTCATGCGTCCTCTGCTCCTTGTGGTCCATCTGCGGAAGCGGATCGGGCCATATTTTGCGCATTGAACCGAAAGCATGCGTCATTGCCGGAGACGGCGCGAGTTCAAGCCCGCAAGGGTACTGAGATAAACGTAAGGGATGGTTGAATGCCTACCGTAAACCAGCTGATCCGCAAGCCTCGCCAGGCGAACGTAAAGCGTAATAAGGTTCCCGCTCTCCAGGAGAACCCGCAGAAGCGCGGCGTTTGCACGCGCGTCTACACGACGACGCCGAAGAAGCCGAACTCGGCTCTGCGTAAGGTCGCCAAGATCCGCCTGACCAACGGCTTCGAAGTCATTGGTTACATCCCCGGTGAAGGTCACAACCTTCAGGAGCACTCGGTCGTGATGATCCGCGGCGGCCGCGTCAAGGACCTTCCGGGTGTCCGTTATCACATCATCCGCGGCGTTCTCGATACCCAGGGTGTCAAGAACCGCAAGCAGCGCCGCTCCAAGTATGGCGCGAAGCGTCCGAAGTAATTCGGTTTTGAATAATCCGGCGCTGCGCGAGGTCCTCCGCGTGATGAAGCGCCTTAACGGTTGAAGAGACGAAAAGTATGTCCAGACGTCATAAAGCAGAAAAGCGCGAGATCAATCCGGATCCGAAGTTCGGCGATCTCGTTGTCACCAAGTTCATGAATGCCATCATGCTCGATGGTAAGAAGTCCGTTGCTGAAAACATCGTCTATGGTGCGTTCGACGCCGTTCAGGGCAAGTCCAAGCAGGAGCCGCTTTCGGTTTTCCATTCTGCGCTCGACAACATTGCCCCGCACGTTGAAGTCCGCTCGCGCCGCGTCGGTGGTGCGACCTACCAGGTTCCGGTCGACGTTCGTCCGGAGCGCCGCCAGGCCCTCGCCATTCGCTGGCTGATCGCCGCTGCCCGCAAGCGCAACGAAACGACCATGATCGATCGTCTTTCCGGCGAACTGCTCGATGCGTCCAACAACCGCGGCTCCGCCGTCAAGAAGCGCGAAGACACGCACAAGATGGCTGACGCCAACCGCGCGTTCTCGCACTATCGCTGGTAATTCCGAACGGTATCGAAAGGCAGTCCACAATGGCTCGCGAATATAAGATCGAAGACTACCGCAATTTCGGTATCATGGCGCATATCGACGCCGGCAAGACCACGACCACCGAGCGTATCCTTTATTACACCGGCAAGTCGCACAAGATCGGCGAAGTCCACGACGGTGCAGCCACCATGGACTGGATGGAGCAGGAGCAGGAGCGTGGCATCACGATCACCTCTGCTGCCACCACGACCTTCTGGAAGGGCCGTGACGGCAAGATGCGCCGCTTCAACATCATCGACACTCCCGGCCACGTCGACTTCACCATCGAAGTCGAGCGTTCGCTGCGCGTTCTCGACGGTGCAATTGCTCTTCTCGATGCCAACGCCGGCGTGGAGCCGCAGACGGAAACCGTCTGGCGTCAGGCTGAGAAGTACAATGTTCCGCGCATGATCTTCTGCAACAAGATGGACAAGACCGGTGCGGACTTCTACCGTTCGGTCGAGATGATCAAGACCCGTCTGGGCGCGATCGCTGTCGTCATGCAGCTGCCGATCGGCGCTGAAAGCGACTTCAAGGGCGTTATCGACCTGGTCGAGATGAATGCTCTCATCTGGCGCGACGAATCGCTCGGCGCCCAGTGGGACGTCGTTGAGATCCCGGAAGACATGAAGGCCAAGGCTGAAGAATATCGCGAAAAGCTGATCGAGACTGTTGTCGAGATCGACGAAGCTGCGATGGAAGCCTACCTCGAAGGCAACATGCCCGACAACGACAAGATCCGCGAACTCGTTCGTCGCGGTACGATCGACGTCAAGTTCCATCCGATGTTCTGCGGCACCGCTTTCAAGAACAAGGGCGTTCAGCCGTTGCTCGACGCCGTTGTCGATTACCTGCCGTCGCCGCTCGACATTCCGGCGATCAAGGGCATCGACTTCAAGACGGAAGCTGAAATCGAGCGTCATGCAGACGACGCCGAGCCGCTTTCCATGCTCGCATTCAAGATCATGAACGACCCCTTCGTCGGTTCGCTCACCTTCGCCCGTATCTACTCCGGCAAGCTCGAAAAGGGTTCGTCGGTCATGAACACGGTCAAGGACAAGCGCGAGCGCGTCGGCCGCATGCTGCAGATGCACTCCAACTCGCGTGAAGACATCGAAGAAGCCTTTGCCGGCGACATCGTTGCTCTCGCAGGTCTCAAGGAAACCACCACTGGCGATACGCTCTGCGACCCGCTGAAGCCGGTTATCCTCGAGCGCATGGAATTCCCGGAGCCGGTCATCCAGATCGCTATCGAGCCGAAGTCCAAGGGCGACCAGGAAAAGATGGGCCTCGCGCTCAACCGCCTGGCTGCCGAAGATCCGTCCTTCCGCGTGAAGACGGATCAGGAATCCGGCCAGACGATCATTGCCGGCATGGGCGAACTGCACCTCGACATCATCGTCGACCGCATGCGCCGCGAGTTCAAGGTTGAAGCAAACGTCGGCGCCCCGCAGGTTGCTTACCGCGAAACCATTACGCGCCAGCACGAAGAAGACTACACGCACAAGAAGCAGTCCGGTGGTACCGGCCAGTTCGCGCGCGTCAAGATTGTCTTCGAACCGAACCCTGAAGGCGATGACTTCAAGTTCGAATCCAAGATCGTCGGTGGTGCTGTTCCGAAGGAATACATCCCGGGCGTTCAGAAGGGTATCGAGAGCGTTCTGTCTTCAGGTCCGCTCGCTGGCTTCCCGATGCTCGGCGTCAAGGCGACCCTCATCGACGGCGCCTTCCACGACGTTGACTCCTCGGTTCTGGCGTTCGAAATCGCTTCCCGCGCCTGCTTCCGTGAAGCTGCGAAGAAGGCCGGTGCTCAGCTCCTCGAGCCGATGATGAAGGTCGAAGTCGTTACCCCGGAAGATTACGTCGGTGACGTTATCGGCGACCTCAACTCCCGCCGTGGTCAGATCCAGGGTCAGGAGAGCCGCGGTGTGGCCGTTGTCATCAACGCCAACGTCCCGCTGGCGAACATGTTCAAGTACGTCGATAACCTGCGCTCCATGTCGCAGGGCCGTGCTCAGTACACGATGACCTTCGATCATTACTCGCCGGTCCCGTCGAACGTCGCGACTGAAATCCAGGCAAAGTATTCCGGTCAGAAGTGACCGGAATACCAATTGACCGATAACAAGAATTAGCTCCCCTCGGGGACTAGCAAAACGGAGAGCCGAAAATGGCAAAGAGTAAGTTTGAGCGCAACAAGCCGCACGTCAACATTGGCACGATCGGCCACGTTGACC
>NZ_NWTA01000045.1:0-15358 GCF_002531955.1 Rhizobium sp. M10
CGTCAGCGCTTCGATGCTCTACGAGCTTGCCAATTGCCTCAAGATCCCTGTTTCGAGGTTTTTCGAAGGCCTTCCAGATCCCGAAACCACTCATGGCCAGCAAATCATAACAGAGATCGATGAGAAGATTGCCTATATTTCCACGGCGGAGGGACGGCGTCTGATAGACGACGTTTTGCTCCTTTCTCCGCGTGTGCGCAGCCGGGTCGTTGCCCTCGTCAGCTCGATTGTCGATGAAGAGATGGAAGAACAGAAGCCGGTTGGTTCATCTGCTGGTTCTTAGCTCCCTACCGGTCGATTTTCTCCGCTGCTTCAAGCGAAAATTCGACGCGCAATACCGCCTTCTGTGCTCGCGAAAAATCGGCGGCGACGTGTTCTGCCCGCTCTTGCGCGGCGCGCCGGGCGGCTTTGTGTTGCGCAAGCGATAGGCCGGCATCGGCTTCATGGCTGCGCAATACGGATTGTCGCATCAGCGCGTCCTGAAGCTCGGCGGCGGCGATGACACCACTCTTGCGTAATACGTCGACGACAGGATTGCCGGCGGCCCGGCTTGCCGCGATGTCGAGCGCTTCGGAGGCTTTCGTTTCCCGCTCCCGCGCGCTTTCGGCATCCGCCCGCGCCTCGGAGAGGCTGCGGGAAATATTGTCCGCCCGCAGGCTGCGGATCTGCAGCAACTGCCTGAGAGATTTCAACGCCTTCATATCAGCCGCTCAGGCACCGTTGTTCGTCGTCAGGATTTCCAGCTGGCCGCCCTTGATGACCTTGATGCTGTCGGCTTGCTGCCGGCTCAGCACGTCTTCGACGGCCTTGGTGAAGACGGCGGGCCCGCGCACCAGCACCAAGCCGCTGGCGGGATCTTCACGCAGCGCATCGTCCGGCAGCAGCGGGAACAGCGCGCGAATGGCGTTTTGCTCGGTCTTCCAGCTGCGGCCGCCGCGATCGAGGACAACGGTGGAGACCTCCTGCTTCGGCGCGATGATGATGCGGCTGCCGTCATAGGCGACGAAGAGATTGCTGGCATCGCCAAGCTTGACAAAGGCCTTGGCTCCGCTTTCCCGGACGGACCAATGCTCGACCTTGCCGCTCAGCGTCCCGACTGTCGTGACCGGGATGCCGGACATGAAGGACAGCGTCTGGACGACATCGCCAAGCGGCAGGGAGACGACATCCAGGCGCACCTCCCGCTCGCTGGCGCCGGCCGGTGGAGGAAAGGAGGCCAGCAGTCCGATAGCGGCCATGTAAACAAAACGCGCAAACATCTGAGTTTACCTCACGATCCGGATATCGCCCGACAACTAATGAACGAATGAAGGCAGGGGCTGCGAAATCCAATCTATTAATAATTATCTGATCTACTGTTGCAGATCATCGGTCCGCTGGGAACAGGACGGATATCCATTTCGCGCATTTGTTGTACATATCGCGAATTAATAACTTTTTAACATAAGCTATTGAATTCGATCTTGAATTCTGCAAGGCTCTGGCCGCCAAAACCATGCAAGGAGTTCAAGACATGGCTAGTACTTCGACACTTGATGCGGGCATCGGCTCGGCGATTTCCGCCTTCAAGTCGGCCCAGAACGAAGCGACCGAGCAGAGCCTGAAGGTTGCAACCGAAATCACCAAGATCAACGGCGTCGCAAACGCCATCAAGAAGATCGGCCCAGGCTGATTGAAACAATGGCGAGACGGGTTCGCCCGTCTCGCTTCCCCGCTTTCGAAGACAATAAAAGCCGCTCGACGGACGGTTCGGGAACAAGATGGTTATGGATCTAGATTCCTCTTCGCCGACATTCAGAGGTAACGCCGGCAACGCTGCGTCAGGCAGCGGCGGACCGGTCTTGCGCATCACGCGCGCCGGGCGCAGCTCCAATCTGCCGCTGACGACAGAGCGGCAGGTGGTCGGCGGCAGCGCCGATTGTGACCTGATCGTCCTAGGCGCCAAACCGGAACCCGCCTTTGCCATCAGTCTGCAGCGCTCCCGCGGCTCCGACACGGTGTCGTTGACCGCGTTGCGGGATGACGTCGTGATCGACGGTCGTTCCATCCCGCGCGATCGGACAATGACCCTTACGAAGAGACAGACCATCTCCTTCGACGGCACGATCTGTGAGCTCGAAGGTCTCGGCGCCGGGCGCGTGCGGTTCGCGCCGCGCCGGATTGCGGCTGCCGGCCTTCTCGGGCTGGCGGCGTTGCTTTTGCTGGCCGGCCTTTACAACAGCGATGCGCCGGCTCACGAAGCCCCGCTCGTCAGGGTTTCCGCCGCACCCGAACCGGCGCCGGCGGCGGCGGCGATCGCGGCCGAAATCCGCCAGGCCATTCGTATGGCGCAGCTTCCCCAAGATCTGAGCATCGTCGCCACCGCCGACGAAATTCGCATCGGCGAAGGATCGCGGCCTCTCGGCCTGCCCGACAAGACCAAGCTGCGCAGCATCATCGCCTCGATGAGCCGGCGCGGTTCCGTTTCCATCGTCGATCTCACCGCCCTCTCTTCCGGTCTCGACGGCTTCGTTGCCGCCGCCGGCTATACGCCCGTCAGGTTCATCATCGGCTCCGACGGCCGCCGCTACGAGGAAGGCGATGTCGTTTCGAGCGGCTGGCGCATCAAGGAGATCGGCAAAGACCAGATGATCGTTTCCCGTGACAGTGAGGACGATACGGTCAATTTCGCCTCTGCCGGCAATGCCGAGCCGAAGCTCGCCGAAATTTCCAGCAGCGAACAAGAATAGGCGATGGCGTCGGAAGCCGGATCATGAAGGTAAGGTCATCCGCCTTCGCCATGCTTGCGCAGCGCACCGATATGCTGCTTGCGGTTTTTTTCGCCTCCGTCGTGACGATGCTGGTGCTGCCGCTTCCGACAATCGTTCTGGACGTGCTGATCGCTTTCAATCTCTCCTTCGCTTTCGTGGTGCTGATCACCACGACCTATCTGAAGAGCGTGCTTGAAATCTCGACCTTTCCCGCGGTCATTCTGATCGGCACGCTGTTCCGCCTGGCCTTGACGATTTCCTCGACCCGGCTCGTGCTGGCGGACGCCGATGCCGGCGAGATCATCATGGCCTTCGGCGATTTCGTCGTTGCGGGAAATGTCGTCGTCGGGCTGATCATTTTCCTGATCGTGGCGCTGGTGCAGTTCATCGTGGTGACGAAGGGCGCCGAGCGCATCGCCGAGGTCGGCGCCCGTTTCACGCTCGACGCCATGCCGGGCAAGCAGCTCGCCATCGACAGCGACCTGCGCAACGGCCATATCAGCACGGAAGCCGCGCAGAAGCGCCGGTCGCGTCTCGAACAGGAGAGCCAGTTCTTCGGCGCGATGGACGGCGCCATGCGCTTCGTCAAGGGCGATGCGGTCGCAGGATTGGTGATCGTCGCCGTCAATCTCATCGGCGGCCTGGCGATCGGTATCTTCCAGAAGGGCCTGAGCTTCGCCGAGGCCGCCCATCTCTATACGCTGCTGTCGATCGGCGACGGTCTGGTGTCGCAGATTCCGTCCATTCTGATGGCAGTCTCGGCCGGTATCGTCGTGACCCGCGTGTCCGATGACGGCAACGGCAGTCTCGGCAGCGATATCGGCCGCGAACTCTTCCGGGAGCCCCGTGCATTGGCGATTGCGGCGGCGCTGACGATCTGCGCGGGCTTCGTGCCGGGATTTCCCACAGGCGTGCTCGGCGCGATCGGCCTGTGTCTGGCGGGCCTTGCCTTCATGGTGCATCGCCGGCGCGCCGGCCCAGCCGCGGCCGCATCGGCGAATGCCGTGGAAAGCGCCAATTCCTATCCGCTCGACAGGACGAAATATGGCGATCCCGTCATCGCCACCGTCGCGGTGGAAACGCTGGCGCGGCTTGAGGCGATGCGACTCGGCGAAATGCTGGACGGGCGGATCCGCATGGCGGCGCGCGCCGTCGGCGTCTCCGTGACGGTGCCGACGTTCAACGCCGATCCCCGCATGGCCGAGGATCTGATCCACCTTCAGGTCGAAAACGTGCCCGCCGGTCTCGTCAGCTGCGGTCCCGAACGGACGGCCGAACAGATTGCCGACGGCATCGTGCGCATCGTCCGCCGCCATATCGGCGCCCTGTTCAGCGTCGACGACGCGGCACAATGGCTGGGCAGCCTCGAACCGCGTCTCGGCAAACTGGCGATCGACGTCGCCACCCAGGTGCCGCTGATGCTGACGGTCGCGGTCGTCAGACGCCTGCTGGATTCCGGCGTGACGCTTTCCCAGCCGCGCGGACTGCTGGAAGTGATGCTGCACGCCGGCACCGATCACGCGCCGGATGCCCTGGCCGAAATGGCGCGCGCCGCGCTGGTCAAGCAGATCGCCTTCGGGCTTCTCGACCGGCGCGGATTGCTGCCGGCGCTGGTGCTTCCCACCGAATGGGACCACTTCATCCGCTCCTATGACGCCGCTGGAGCGACCGAGAAGATCGAGATAGCCGAAAGGCTGCGCCTGCTGGCCGAGAAAGCCAGGCAGGCTCTCGAGGACGCCAACGAGCGGGGATACGATCCCATCATCATCGTGCCGGGCGAGTGGCGCCTGCTCACCCAGACGCTGATGATCCACCACAACTGCCGCATTCCGGTGCTGGCGGCGGAGGAGATCGACAGGGATATAACGATCGAAACCATCGGAGAGATCGGGCAAATCCGGAACGCTGCCGGCTCCAAACAAAGGCCGGGCTGATAGAGCAAGTGAAGTAGACGAGACCAACTGGGGATGAATGCAATGTGTGGCGTAGATGGACAAAGGCCCATAGACTTCGACAGAACCTCCCGTTTCGACCTTGAGTCCGATTGCCTTGGCGGCAGCAATAGGGCCGACACGGATTTCACCACCATCCGAACCCGCAAGGTCTCGCCCTTCGAAGATTTCTCCGGCAACCCGCCGACACTGACCTCCTATGTGCCGAATTCGCGGGAAACGTCGGAAAACGGCATGGATTCCGACCCCAAGGATCTGCTGCGCAAGCACATCAACTGGCAATCCGACTCCAAGAAGGTGGATCCATCCGACGAGAAACAGGCCACGACTTTGCAGACCACGACGGAAAAACCCGACCTCTCGAAAGAGGGCAGCGTCATCGTCGTCAACGAGCCGATCGTCGTGGATGGCGGCGTGTTCGACGGCAAGGGCGCGACCTATACGGCCTCGTCCAAGCTCGGCGATGGCGGCCAGTCCGAAACCCAATCGCCGCTGTTCATTCTCAAGAACGGCGCGACGCTCAAGAATGTCGATCTCGGCGAGAATGGCGCCGACGGAATCCACGTCTATGACGGCGCGACGCTCGAAAACGTCAATTGGCAGAATGTCGGCGAGGATGCGCTGACGGTAAAAAGCGCCGGCGACATCACTATTATCGGTGGCTCCGCCAAGGGCGCGACCGACAAGATCTTCCAGATCAATGCCGACACGAGGTTCTATCTGAAGGATTTCGTCGCTGACGGCTTTACCACGCTCGTGCGCACCAACGGCGGCAAGCAGATCGACGCCGACGTCACCATCGATGGCGGGGCGTTCTCCCACGGCAGCAACGTCTTCCGCACCGACAGCTCACTTGCCAGCGTGACGTTCCTCTCCGATATCACGCTGGACGATGTGAAGAACTGGACGCGTGTAGGTGACAACCAATCGGGCGTCTGAGACGCCCGACCACCGGAACCGCAAAGCGAAGATCAAGCGGGCGGCTTAGGCTCCCGCTTTTCATTGCCGGCCTGATCCTTGCCTGCGCGGCGGGCTGCTGCGCATTTCCGCGCCGATTTGCCGGCGCGCCGATTTCAGCTTCGGGTCGCCCTGGGTATCCTTGTATTCGCGCCGCGCCTCGGTCTTGGTCATGCGGTGTTCGTGCCTGAACAACGCGCGCGAAATGCGGATATCGAAAAACGCCGCCGCCACCATGATGCCGGCGGCAATGACGAGGATCGAGCCGAGGAGATGGGCTGTCGTGGAGAGCGTGCATGCTTCTCCGCAAAGAGGCGACCAGAAGATGCTGTTGAGGAAATAGAGGATCGCACCGCCGCCGGCGGTTGCGAGCAGGACAAACTTGACGAGCCCCTTGACGAACTCGGCGATGCTCGCGAGCGAAAAAAGCCTCTTGATGCCCTCGAACGGATTGAGCCGGGTGAAATCGAAGCTCATATGTTTGAACGATACGGGAAACCCCTGCCCGTCGAGGATCGACACCAGGATGGTCGCGGCAAGACCCATGGCAAGCGGCAGCCAGATGAGATCGAGCAGCGCCACGCCGGTTTCGCTCAAGCCGACAGTGACGGCGTCGGAGACGTCGGCTCGCGCGGCGGACTGAAGGCCGGCATCGAAACTGCGGGTGAAATCCTCGAGGATATCAGGCAAGCCCCAGGTGACGTAGACGGCGATGGCAAGGACGGAGATCGCAACCGGGATTTCCTTCGAGCGGGGAACCTGGCCCTCGCGGCGGAGCCGATCGAGCTTCACCCGGCTCGGCGGCAGGGTTTTTTCCTCGGTATCGTCATTTTTGGCCATGGGTCACCTCCAGCATGGCTTTCACCTCGTTGAATCCGTCGATCCAGAGATCGTGGAAATAGCTGGAGATAAAGGCCGTGTAGATGACGAGAATGACCACGACCGCGAAGTTCTTGATGGCCGGCAGGCTATCGTTCAGCGGGAATTGTTTCGACGAGCGGCCAACGAAGGCCAGCGACAATTCGAGCGCGCAGGTGACGATCATGAACGGGGCGGCAAGCAATCCGGCCGCTTTGAACAGCCGGCCGAATACACCGAGGATCATGTCGAGCGGATCGTCGGGCATGGCGGGCATGAGCTTGAAGAGCGGCCAGAACTCGAACGACTTGTAGAAAATCGCGACCAGATCGATGATGCCGCCGGCGCTGACGAAAATCACCAGGGCGATCGACATCATCAGCGAGCCGAGCGGCGCGGTTTCCAGCGCGTTGATCTGGTCGAAGAGATTGGCGGCATTGGCCCCGCGATAGACATCGGTCATATCACCCGCCGCCTGGGCCGCCCAGAAGGGAATGCCGAGCCCCATGCCGATGAGCGCCCCGAAGCAAAGTTCCTTCATCGAAAGGGCGGCCAGATCGAACCAGGACGTATCTCCGATAGCCAGCACCGAATAGGCGAAGGCGACGGAGGGCGCCGAAAGGCCGATTGCCAGGCCGAAACGCAGAATGCCGACGATGCTGAACAGCGAGAAGATCGGGAAGATCAGCAGGATCCCGAGCGCGCGGGCGGCGCCGAGCATGGCTGCGGCCGGTGCCGCGACCTCGATGCCGACGAGCGGAAGATGATCCGGCCCCATCCGCCCCGCCTCACTGAACCATGGTCGGGAAGTCGTTCAGGATATGAACGGAATGTTCGATCAGCGGCGTTGCCAGCACCCGGCCGAACAGCAGCAGGGTGATGGAGATCACGAAAATCTTGACGATCTGCGCGATGGTCTGTTCCTGGATTTGCGTTGCAGCCTGGAAAATGGCGATGATCAGCCCGAGAAGCGCGGCCAGGCCCAGAATGGGGCCGGCCAAGGCGAAGGTCGCCATGACGGACATGCCGATTTCAGCTGCGACCTGGTCTTCACCCATGGTGGCAGGCCTTTCGCGTGGGCGCGGCAGGCGCTCGAACCGGGGCTTTCGTCAAGGCGCGATGCTCACTGCGCATAGGACAGCACCAGACCTTCCAGCAATCGCCGCCAGCCGTCGATCGAGACGAACAGCAGCAGCTTCAGCGGTGTCGACACCACGGTCGGGGACATCATCTGCATGCCGAGCGCCACCAGAATGGCGGAGACGGCGAAGTCGATCATCAGGAAGGGCAGATAAATCAGAAATCCGATTTCAAAGGCCCGCGTCAGTTCCGAAACGAGGAAGCTTGGCGTCAGCACGGTGATATCGTCGGAGGCAATGGGGGTTGCCGGCGCGTTTGCCCAGATCTTCTGCGACGCCTGCACGAAAAAGTCGCGCACCTCGGCGTCGGAAAATTTCAGCATGAAATCCTTCAGCGGCGCTGCCACTTTGATCATGCCGTCCGCCATGCCACTGACCGTGCCGAAATCGCCGCTATGGGCGAGCAGCAATTGCCAGCTGTTTTGCAGCACCGGGTTCATCACGAAGGCCGAGAGCACGATGGCAATCGCAAAGACCAGGAGATTCGGCGGCGTCTGCTGGATGCCGATCGCATTGCGCACGATCAGCAGGACGACTGAAATCTTGGTGAAGGAGGTTGCGATCACGGCAATGACCGGCAGCATCGAGATCGCCGCCATTGCCGCGAGGCTCTGGGCAAGAGGAAAGCTCTGTTCCATCAGTCGTGCAGCGCCGTGACGCGAACGGCGCTCAACCCATCCACGGAAATGATTTCGCCCCGTCCGATAATGCGGCCCTGGGCGATGATATCGACGGCGTCCGACAATGGCCTGTCGAGGTTGAACACATAGCCCTCGCCGATCGTCTCGAGTGTGCGCAGCGGCAACTCCAGCCGTCCGGCATCGAAGACCAGCTTGATCGGGATGCTGTCGACAGGCGACGGACGCGGCTCGCCCTGCAATTCCTGATCGACGGTGTCATTCGTCATGAAATGCCTCATTGGTCCGGTTGGCGTCGACAGGAGCGGCTCGGTGAGGACCGCGCCTTTGTCCGAGCGCATGCAGGTTGCAAGGTAACGTTCACCCGTGATCGCGACCACGGTCTCCGGTGCCCCCCCATCGATGACGATGCCGTCCCCCAATCGCAGGGATTTGATCTGACCGACTGACAGCACGGCATAACCGCGCCGGATGTTGACCGCCGTCGTCAGGGCATTGAGCGTGCGGCGCGGTAGGCGGCTTGCCCAGCCGACGAGGCCGGCAAGGAAGGTTTCATCGAAACGGCCGCTCAAGGGCAGGCTCATGCCGCTCCAGCCGATTTCGAAGCCGAAATTGCCGCTAAAATCCGGCTCCGGCTGCGCGCCGATCTCCAGCAGCGAAAGGCCGATGCCGATCTTGTTCTCGATTGCCTCGAAGGCCTCGGCGAACTGATGTTCCACCACCGCCGCCTTTTCATGCGGTGACAGTTTTTCCCAGAGCAGCAGCGGTTCCAGCCTTTCGGCCAGCAGCCGCAATGCTCCGGCCGAAGCAATCAGCATCTGATCCTGCTCGCCGACGCGGCAGAGAATGCCGACAGGATCGGCGATCCGCGTGGCCGCGATATCGGGGGACAGCGGGCGAACGGAAAGCGTCTGCTCCCGGACCGGAATTTGCCAGGCGGCGCGCATCGTCGTGCCGGAACGGGAAAAGAAGCTCCCGGCCATCGATGAGTCGGGCCATGCGGGCGCGGCGATATTCATCGGACAAGCTCCTCGAGCGCTTCGACGATCGCGCCGAACGGCTGCGGCTTGCCCTGGCCGTCAAACAGGAAGCGCTGGATGAGCCCGTGTTTGGCGACGGCCTCGTCGACGGCGGCATCGCGCCCCTGGCGATATTCGCCGACGCGGATCAGCAGTTCCACCTCGTCATAGAGGGCCAGCAGGGCGCGCAGCCTGTCGGCTGCCTGGCGATGGCTCTCGCTCACCACCGCGCTCATCGTCCGGCTTCGGCTGGCCAGCACATCGATCGCCGGAAAATTGCCCGCCCTGGCAATCTTGTCAGAGAGCACGATATGGCCGTCCAGCAGCGACCTGGTTTCTTCGGCGATCGGATCGTCCTGCTCTTCGCCTTCGACGAGGACCGTATAGAAAGCCGTCATCGTGCCGTTTGCGCTGTTGCCGGCGCGCTCGAAGATCTGCGGCAAGACGGCGAATACGGAAGGCGGAAAGCCGCGCCGCACCGGCGGTTCGCCGGCAGCAAGCCCGACTTCGCGCAAGGCGCGGGCCATGCGGGTGACGCTGTCGATGACGAGCAGCACATGTTTTCCCTGCTCGCGAAAATATTCGGCGATCGCCGTTGCCGTCATCACCGCCTTGAACCGCTCCAGCGCCGGGCGATCCGATGTCGCCAGAACCAGCGCCACATTCGAGGCAACGCCTTCCGGCATGTTGTCGGCAACGAATTCGCCGACCTCGCGTCCGCGTTCCCCCACCAGCGCGCAGACGATCACATCGGCCTTGTTGTTGGCGACGATCTGGGACACCAACGTCGACTTGCCGGCGCCGGGCGCGCCGAAAATACCGATGCGCTGGCCCTGCCCGCAGGTCAGCAATCCGTCCAGGGCGGCAATCCCCGAGGTGAACGGCTGGCGGATGGGACGGCGCGACAAGGGGTTGACCGGCTGGCCGTAGAGCGGCTGCAGGAAACGCGCGTCATCGCCGGCCGGATTGGCGGAGGGACGCAGGACGTTGCCGTGCGCATCGACGACCGCGCCGAGCAGGAAGTTGCCGACAGAGATCGCCGGCTCCCGGCCGGTCGGGACGATTTCCGTGCGCTGGGAGATGCCGCGGGTTTCGCCGTGAAGCGAGAGAAGTGCCGTCTCGCCGTCGATACCGACGACATCGGCGAGGCCGATGCGGCCCCTGCCCGGCTCATGCAGTTCGCAGAGCTCGCCGATCCGAACCGAGGGGATGAGCGCCCGCACCAGCAGGCCCGAAACACTCGTCACGCGGCCGCTCTGCCGCCGCACGTCCGTCTGTTCGAGCGTCCGCTCCATGCGAAGCAATGCGTCAGCCATGGACGAGGGCCTCGATCACGGTGGCGAGCTGGTCTTTCAAGCCGATCTGGCTTCGTCCCGCCGATGTCTCCAGGACGATCTCGCCGGCAGACATCAGCGGATCCGTTTCGATAGTGATGCGATGATCGATATCCGCAATTGCCTGGGCGATCATGGCGGCATCCTCGGGGGCGACATGGAGGGCGATCTCCTGGGCCTCTGCGGTCTGGGATATGGCGTGGCGGACCAATCGCCTGGTGCGTTCGTCGGCCTCCATCGATCCGAGGATCAATCCGACCGATTTCAGAACCACCGCCTCGACCCAGCTGTCGAGATTGGCAATCTCCTGTTCGGCTTTTCCGAGCGAGGCGGCAAGCCGTGCGGCGGCATCACGAACGCCCTGTTCGAACCCGTCGCGATAGCCGTATTGGGCGGCCTGCTCGCTGGCGGCTGCAAGTGTGGCCTGGGATTGGGCGGCGTCCTGGCGGGCAGCCGCCAGAATTTGCGCCGCCTCCCTGATCTGGCCGAAGTTTTCCGCCGGAATGATGCGGTCGTGGCGTGCAAATCCCGAGCTCATCGTCCGGCGCCTTCCTGTGTGGAGGCGACCTCGTCGACGGCGGCCGTCGCCAGAACGAGCGCCGGGCTCTTCAACAGGGAAGCCGAGCCGTTTTCGGCCATGTCGCGCCAGCCCGCCCACCGCCATGCCGCAGAGATCCGATATTCGTCTGCCAGAAGCGTCAGCATCGACCAGCCATCGGCCTCGACGACATGCCTTGCCTGCTCGCTCAACAGATCAAGCGGCGGCGTTGCCGTGGAAAGATTGATGTGGCCGAGGGCGAATGCGACCGCTTCCTCGCCGTAGGCGGCCCTGAGCCTCGCAAGGGTCGGGCGATCGACCGCGGGGCAGAAGGCTGCGAGATGATAGGCGAAGCCCGCCCGGAACGCGGCCTTTGAGAGTCCGTCCGCGTCCATGGAAATCAGGCGGCGGGCGCCGTCGGTAAATGTGGCGGGGTCGCCATGGGCTTCTGCGATCTCCGTGAAAAGCCGCCGGTGCAGCCGCCGCGACAGGGTAGACCCATCGGCAAGGAGCGGCGCGGTCCCATCCCATCGGGCGGCCGTCAGCATATCCGCGGAAAGCAGCGCTGCCCTGCGGATCCTCGCCGCATCCGAGATCGCCTCGCCGTCCGAACGCGGCGTGCGCATGCTCAGCGCTCCTTCCGCTGCGGCAACAGCAGCAGCAGGCATGCCCCGATGGCGAGGATAATTGCGCCGATCACGGCCAGATTGGGGGCCTTGAAAGCCGAGAGAGCGCTTTGCACCATCGAGAATGGCGCTGCGGCGGGTGCCGGCGTCACGGTTGCCGCCGGGGCCGATGCTGCCGTTGCCGGCGGGGCCGCCGGCGCGCCGACCTCCGACCAGGGGCTGACCACCACCGAGACATCTTCGTAAGAGAGATCACGGATGCTGTTGACCAGAACGGACCGGCTTTTCATGTCGATCTCGTTGAGATTGGCGCCGGGGCGATATTGCAACACGGCCGCCGCCCTCGCCTTTTCCTTGATGAGCCCGCGGCCGTTTTCCTCCGGCAGCACCACATGGACGCGCGCCGTCGCCACGCCGTCAAGCCCCGAAAGCGTTTCGGCAAGCTGCTGCTCGATGGCGTAGCTCATCCGGGCTTTTTGTTCGTAAGGCGTCACAAGGAAGCCGTTGCCGGGAAAGAGTTCGGCGACATTTCCGAACGACTGACGCGGCAGACCGGCGCCCGCCAGCAACTCGATCGCCCGGGCATGATCGGCTGATTCAGCGGCGATCGCATAGGTCCCGCCCTTTTCGCTCCTCATGGTGACGGAGATGCCGGCGCGTTCGAGCAGGACCTGAGCATCCAGCGCATCGCGCTGATCGAGTCCCGTCAGCACGTCCTGGCTGCAGGCGGCGAGGAACAGGCAGAAAGCGAGCATGGCGGCCTTCGGAAGGACTTTGCGCGCGGGCGAAGTGATCGGTGATCTCGCAAGGGCCGATGTGATCATGATATTCACTGGCCCTGCGTCAGCCGTTTGGACGACGACATCACCGACTGGGTGAGTGACGACAGCAGCGTCGTGCCGGTCGCGAATTGCTGTGATTTCTCCAGCCGGTCGATCGATGTCGTGATGTCTTCGATCTTCGGGCCGCTGTGATCCTTGTCCGCGGCAAATCGCACCAGCGGCGTCTCCGGCTGGCCGTTCCCGGCCACCGGCATGAAGAATGCCGACAGCCGGTCGAGAATGCTGGAGGGCCTGGTATTGCCTTCCGGTGAATAGGAGGGCGGGACGGCGTCGGACTCAGGCGCGATCTTGCGGCCCTGGATGTTGGGAATGGAGGTGAGTTCGGTTGGCCGAAGGCCGGCGAAATCCGCCGGCTGCAGCCCGATCCGCTCCGCCACGATCTCCGAGGTCTTCAGCACATTGCCTGTCGATACGCCATCAACGGGCGGCGTAAAGGCGCGGCCGGTAAGTTCTTCTCCGCTCATTGCAATTCCTCAACTCGGTACACGTCAACTGCAAACGATGAACGGGAACGCTACTCGTCGCTGCCTTCGTCGATCGCCTCCTTGGCGAAATTGAAAAGCGAATTGTTCAGCATCAGGGTGTTGGAAATCATGCCTGGCAGAAACGCGTCCACGGCAGCGGAGAGTATCTCGCTCTCGCTGTTCGGATCGACCTTTTTCGTCGTGCTGCCGGTGGTGTCCTTGGAATCTGTCTTATCAGTCGTCAGCTCCACCGAGACAGGGTTTGCAGGCGCCAGGTTCAGGTCGGAATTCACTGCATCTACGGCCATATGAGCACTTCCATCAAGGAGTTATCAAAATGAATGCATGATTTGATATGGATAAAAAAACGGCCGGTCAATTGTTTAAACTTAACCGATGGTTAATTTTCGGAAATTACAATCGCTTTGACAACTTTCTCGACCTTTATATTAAAATTGAACGTTTTTATCCATAAAGCGCAGCAGATATCCAGATTGCGCATGAAATTCATACTTAAATTTATTGCTATCAAATATTCACAGGCCCGACCGCCTCTACGCCAACCGGGCCTGTGAGTACCCAGATATTTGGTGTTGCGAAAGCGTCCCGGATCAGCCCACCGCCGTACCGCGGCGCTTCTCGATATCGGCGATGATCGCGTCCCAGTTCTCAGGGGTCAGCTCGCGCTGTTCCGGGTCGCGGGGCGCGGGGGCGACGCCGCCCTTGGCGCCGACGCGCTGACCTGTTTTGGCGTAGATGCCGACCGTGTCGTTGACAGTGCGCTTAAGCATGTCGTTCATCATGTCGGTCTGCTTGTGGAAGGCTTTTTCCTGCTTGATGCTCTGGTAGATGGCAAAGCCCGCCCAGGCCGCCCAGGACACCGCGCCGGCGATCGCGAAGGCGAGCGAGAAGCCGCCGGAGACGAGCGCTACCGTTGCGCCCGTGCGCCCGAGGAAGGTGGAATTCACCAGCATATTGGCAACGCCTGCGATGCCCTCGATCGCGCCGACCGTGTCCGCCGCGGTTCCGATACCCATGAAGATGAGATCGACCGGATCGCCCTTGCCACTGGTGAGCCCCTGCAGGAACTGGTAATATTCCACCGGCAGCCAAGCGACGCCGGCAACGGCGCCAACCGTCGTCCCGGTATTCTTGAAAAAGGCGGAGAGCACGCTGCGCTGCGCCCGCGCCAGCTCGTCGGAAACGCCGACGAGTGAACTGATCCCATCCAGCAGCGAAAAATTCGAGGCTTTGATCGCCGAGCCGAGCGCACTGCCCATGTGCGCGAGAGCGCCAAGGGCGTGCAGAACCACGATGCCGATGCTGTCCCAGGTCGGGCTCGTCATGTTGAGGCCGGCATAGATGGAGCGGGATGCGGTAAGCACCGACATCACGCCGGAAGAGAGCGCCGCCTTGTATTTGACAGGATCGACCCCTGCCGGCGCCGCCGTCGCGGTCTTGTCGATCAGCTTGGCAAGGTCGGCCTTGATCGTTTCGACGCTGCCGCCCGGTCGCATCGTCGCCCAAAGCGCGGTGAAGATCGTCGTGAAATTGGTCTTGTATTGCGCCATGGCATCGGCATTGCCCTTGAACAGGGTTTCCGCCAGCGCGTCGAGGCTCGGGGCGATGATCCTCTTGATCGCCTCTTCGGCGGTCTTGCCGTCGACGATGATTGGATCGATCACATCCGTGCCGGGCATCAGCGTCTTCATCAGGCCTGACATGGAAAGTCCCATGTCCTTGAGGCTCGATGTCAGATATTCGCTGTCGATATAGGGCAGATCGAGACTTTGGATGGTCTTGCTCCAGCCATTGTCCTTGGTGGCGAACATGCGCTCGGCGATCCAGGCGTCGCCCCCGCTGCCGGCGAAGAAGCGCCCGCCGTCTGAGCCGTTGGCGGCAATGCCCTTGCCGGCCAGCCCGGTGCCGATCATGATTGCCGCCATGACGTCGTTGAACGAATAGCTGGCGAGATTGCTGGAGGGCAGCGGCGAGACGCTCTTGTCCCACTCGGCATTGGCCGGCAACTTCGAGACCAGGCTGGCGCCCATGACGAGCCCTTCCAGCGCGGTCTGCACCGCATGGCGGTAGCCCAAGACCTCCTTGCCGCCGGGTGCGCTCAGGCGCGACGTCAGGCGCTCCAGATTGCCGGCGAGATCGCCGATGCCGATTTCTCCGGCGCCTACCTTGTCGAGCAGCGGACCGAGAAGCGCCTTGACGTCGGCCTTGAACTGATCGCGC
>NZ_NWTA01000046.1:0-13378 GCF_002531955.1 Rhizobium sp. M10
ACTCGGCTCTTCGTATGGCACGTCCCCTCTCCCCGTCAGAACGGGGAGAGGGCTAGGGTGAGGGGCAAATCACACGGCACGACTTTTCGTGGAGAGAGGAGTTACGGCGGATTGCCGGCGACCGACCCGAAATTCCGGGTCGGCCGAATTTGTGATCACTCGTGAGCCCTGGCGGCTCTTGCGGCAACGGCGTCAAACCCATCGCCCGAGAGGTCGATGCTGTTGAGCAGATCGCGAACGACTTTCGCGATTTCCTCTGCGGAAGCGCCCTTGGCGTATTCTTCCTGCATGCGGCGTCTCACAAGCTTTTCCAAATCTGACATAACTCACCTCATCAAATCCGGCGCGGGGAGAAATGTCGCGCCGGGACCGGTGGCAGGCAAGTTACGTTTTGTTCAGAATGGGTTACGGATTTGTAATGTCAGAGGGCGATGTAGCGGTCGGCGCGGTGGTTGATGGCGACGAAGAGGTTGAGGACGAGGGCGCCGAGGACGGAATAGAAGACCACCGGCGGCGTGGTGACGAAGACGGCGGCGGCCAGCACGCACATATCGATGCCAAGCTGGACGAGGCCGGCGCGGATGCCGAAACGCTCCTGGAGATAGACCCCGAGAATGCCGACGCCGCCGAGGCTGGCGCGGTGGCGATAGAGCGCCAGCGCGCCGAAGCCGAGCAGCAGGCCGCCGAGAAGGGCCGCCCAGGCCGGATGGATGCTCGAAATGGAAAAGAGGCGCGACTGCAGATCTGACATCACCGAAGTCAGGCCGATGGCGATGAAGGTCTTCAGCGTGAAGGCCATGCCGAGACGCTTCCACGAGAGATAGAAGAACGGCAGGTTGAGCAGGAAGAAGGCGAGGCCGAAATTGACGCCGAAAGCGTAATGCAGAAGGAAGGCGACGCCGGCCGTGCTGCCGGTGAGAAGGCCGGCGCTGGCAAGCACGTAAAGGCCGAGCGCTGCGACGAGACTGCCGGAGAATATGCCCTGCACGTCTTCGATCGGCGAGTGCCGCGCAGCACTCGTATTCCAGAGGCCGAGGGCATTGATGAGCTGTGTCATGTCGCCAGTCTCCAACAGCAGACGTGTTCGGGAGCACGTCCGGAGAAATCCGGACGCGGTGGATTTTTGATTGTGAATGAGTCGAGCGTCGGCGTCTGATCGCCGCGCGCTCCTCGGATACCCTTGCAATATCAGGCTTTCCGGCGTCCGATCAAGCGAAATAGGTAAGCAATGCTGTCCTATTAAAAAATCGCAAGAAACATTCGCTCAGGCCGGCTTGCGCGTAAGGAACAGAATGCCGGCAACCGGTTTGCCGCCATCTTTGCGAATGACGGTCTTGACGATGTCGAGGATTTCGAAGCCGTGACGGGCAAGCAGCATGCTCACATAGGCTTCCGAATGGGCATAACGCAGCGACGGCGCGAGATGGAAGCTCTCGCCCTCCCCCGCATCCTCGACGGAAAAGGCGAGATCGGCGCCGGCGGCGGCGAGATCGTCGATGTTGGCAAAAACGCTTTCGAGATTGCCGAGATACATCAGCACGTCGGCTGCCGTCACCAGGTCGGCGCGGCCACGCGGCCCATCGACAAAGAGGCCGGAAAGATCGGGCGCAAGCGACAGGTCGGCCTGGGCGAGGTGATCGTAGACCGCCTTCTCGGCCGCCTTGGCCAGCATGTTCTGCGAGAGGTCGAAACCTTCGAGGCGGCCGACGCGGCCACGGATTTCGGGGCCGAGCAGGCCGGTGCCGCAGCCGAGATCGACGGCGCACGCGTAATGCCTGCCGGTGGCGGAAACGAGGGCCGCGAGCTTCTGCGGGACAGTGTAATCGAGTTTTTCGACGAGCGAGGCCTCGAACCGCTCGGCATAATCGTCGAACAGGCGCTCGACATAGCGGCTCGGCGGCCGGTCGGGTGTGGCGGTATCGCCGAGAAGGGCGAGCTTGAGGGCCGAACCGAAAATATCTTCGGGATCGAGGGCAAGCGTGCTGCGATAGGCTTCGATCGCGGCTTCCGCCCTGCCCGCCTTTTCGCGATAGGTGGCGAGGCGATACCAGCCGGCCGCCCAGGCCGGTGCGAGTTCGAGCGCCTGCTCCATCAGCTCGGCCGCCGCCTCCGGCTCGCCGCCCTCTTCGAGCATCCGGGCATAATCGGCGCGGCGGTCGGCGATGACATCGCCGGAGGAAAGCTGGTGGGGCTGCATCATCGGCTCTTTATTTTAGGCATGTCGTCGCGCTGCTCGGTTTTGCACTGGCCCGCATCTGGCGGCGGCCACAAAAAAACTCAAGTCCTATTTCACAGGCGAAGCGGCCAACCCCGGAAAGGGCTTGCGGGCGGCGCACCGCGACCTTATTCCAAGGGCAAACAGGAGATGGTGCATGTCCGATCAGGTGAACAGGTTCCTCGGCGATTCGCTCGGCCGCACATTGATAAAACTCATCGTCGTGTCGCTGATCGTCGGGTTTGTCATGACGGTCTTCGGCCTGACGCCGTGGAACATCATTTATGGCTTCCGCGACTTCATCCTGGAAATCTGGCATCGGGGATTTTCAGCGCTCGGGCGCGTCGGCGACTATCTCCTCCTCGGGGCGACGATCGTCATTCCGCTTTTCCTCATCCTTCGGCTTTTCAGCTATCACCGGTAACATGACCTCCATCGACCTTTCGCGCCGCGGCCTGCTGCGTCTTTCCGGACTCGCGTTCGCCGCTGGCATCGCCGGCTGCACCACCACGCCGCGCCTTGCCGGCACACCGTCCAACGGCGAGGACGAGACGGCAAGCGTATTGCCGCTCGTCAACGAGCTGCGGGCCAAGAACGGCCTGCCGGCGCTTAGCCCCGACCCGGCGGCGCAGACGGCCGCCCTCTTCCAGGCCAAACGCATGGCAAGCGCCGGCAAGATGGCGCATCTCATCGGCATGACCGACAGCTTCGGCGCCCGCGTCAAGGCGAGCGGCGTGCAGCTGCCGGCGGCGGAGAATATCGCTTCCGGCCAGCAGAGCGTCGATGCCGTGGTGACCGCCTGGATCAACTCGCCGCATCATCTGGAAAACATGCTGGGGCGCTATGGCGGCCTCGGCGTCGCCGTCGCTCACAATTCATCTTCCAGGAACCTGCCCTATTGGGCGATGGTGCTGTCAAGCTGAGGCGATTCGGCCTCGACATGGGGCAAGCATGGATACGCGCAGCAACGGTCATTCCCTTGCCTTCGAGGTCACGCACCGGCTGGTGCTCTCGATCGCCATTCCGATGACGCTCGGCTTCCTGACGACGCCGATGCTCGGGCTGACGAGCACGGCCGTCGTCGGCCATATGGGCGATCCGGAAGCGCTGGCGGGGCTGGCGATCGGTGCAATGCTCTTCGAGCTCATCCTGGGCAGTTTCAATTTCCTGCGGGCATCGACGACGGGCCTGACGGCGCAGGCCTATGGCCGGCGCGACCGGCACGAGGAGCAGGCGGTGTTCTCGAGGGCGCTGATCTCGGCGCTCGGCTGCGGGCTGGCGCTGCTCTGTCTTTCGCCGCTGCTGAAGGCGGCAGGATTGCGGTTGATGGGCGCGGAAGGCGCGATCGCCGAGGCGACCGCCATCTATTTCTCGATCCGCATCCTGGCAGCGCCGGCCGCACTCGCCAATTATGCCATCCTCGGCTTCGTGCTCGGGCGCGGACAGGGCGGTGTCGGGCTGCTGCTGCAGGCGCTGATCAACGGCATCAATATCCTGCTGTCGATCTATCTCGGCCTGTCGCTCGGCTGGGGCGTGGCCGGCGTCGCCTGGGGAACCTTGGCCGGCGAGGTGGCCGGTGCGCTCGCCGGGCTGTTCATCGTGCTCGGCGGCTTTGCCAAATCAGAGCGGCCGGCATGGGCCGAGGTCTTTTCCCGGCATCGTCTGGCCGAGCTTTTCGCGCTCAACCGCGACATCTTGATCCGCACCTTCGTGCTGATCGGCGCCTTCACCATCATGACGCGGATCGGCACCGGCTTCGGTGCGGTGACGCTTGCCGCCAACGCCGTGCTGATGAATTTCTTCCTGCTGTCGGGCTATTATCTCGACGGGCTTGCCAATGCCGCCGAGCAGATCACCGGCCGGGCGATCGGCGCGCGTTACCGACCGGCCTTCGACCGCGGGCTGAAGCTCACCACCTTCTGGTCCTTCGGCCTGGCGGCGATCGTCTCCGCCTTCTTCCTGCTCGCCGGTCCCTGGCTGATCTCGGTGCTGACAACCTCGCCCGAGGTGCGGCAGGCGGCGGCGACCTATCTGCCCTGGGCGGCGGTGACGGGGCTCACCGGCGCGCTCGCCTTCCTGATGGACGGGGTCTTCATCGGCGCGACGTGGTCGGCCGACATGCGCAACCGGATGCTGCTGTCCTTTGCCGGCTATCTCGCCATGCTCGCCGTCTTCGTGCCGCTCTTCGGCAATCACGGCCTGTGGCTGGCGATGAACGCCTTCCTGCTGTTCCGCGGCTTTTTCCTGGCGATGCTGGTCAGGCCGCGGGCCGATCAGACCTTCCGCGCCGCCCAGTAATCGAGCCTGCTGTCGCGCAGCTCGCGGATCGAGCCGGCCTTTTCGCGGTCGAGCAGCGCCGAGAGACCGCGAACGATATCGCCCGGCAGGCCGGGGCCTTCATAGACCATGCAGGAATAGAGCTGGACGAGATCGGCGCCCGCCCTGATCTTCTCCAGCGCGGTCTCGGCCGAGGAGACGCCGCCGACGCCGATGATCGGCAGTGCGGCGCCGACGCGCTTGCGCATCCTGGCAAGCACGGCGGTCGACTTTTCGAACAGCGGCACGCCGGAGAGGCCGCCCGTCTCCTTGGCCTGGCGCTGATCTTTCAGCCCCTCGCGCGACAGCGTGGTGTTGGAGACGATCAGCCCATCCAGCGGATGCGCAAGCGCCTCGGCGGCGATATCGTCCATGCCTTCCTCGGTCAGATCGGGGGCGATCTTCAGAAAGACCGGGATCTTGCGGCCGGTTCTCTCAGCCATCTCATCGCGCGCCGCCAGCACGGCCGACAGCAGCGCCGCAAGGCTTTCGCGCGCCTGCAGATCGCGCAGGCCAGGCGTATTCGGCGAGGAGATATTGGCGGTGAAATAGCGCGCGACGGAATAGAAACAGCGGATGCCGGCGACATAATCGGTGATGCGGTCCTCGCTGTCCTTGTTGGCGCCGATATTGACGCCGACAATGCCTTTGCCTGTCAGCGCCGAGAGCCGCTCGAAAGCAGCCTCATGGCCTTCATTGTTGAAACCGAGGCGATTGATGACGGCTTCATCCTCGACCAGGCGGAAGATGCGCGGACGCGGATTGCCGGATTGCGGCTTCGGCGTCACCGTGCCGATCTCGGTAAAGCCGAAGCCGAGCTTCAGCAGCGCCTCCGGCACCTCGGCATTCTTGTCGTAGCCTGCCGCCATGCCGAGCGGATTTTCGAAGGTGAGGCCGGCGACGGTCTGGCGAAGGCGCGGATCGGGGGTGATCTGGCAGGCGGGCACCAGGCCGGATTTCAGCGCCGCGATCGACATGCCATGCGCCGTTTCCGGATCGAACAGGAAGAGGCCCTTGCGGGCGAGACGCTTGAAGGGATCGATCATGGCTGCAGCTCCGGGAAAATATGGGCGCCGGTCTCGTCGAGCGGCAATGGCACCTCCCAGAGCACGGCCGCAAGCGGCAGGTCGGCATAGAGATGCGGGAACAGATCGCCGCCGCGCGAGGGTTCGAAGATCAGCTTGTCACCGAGGCCGCCGGCATCGACGGCAACCAGCATCAGGCCGGACTGGCCGGCAAAATGCAGGGCAGCGGTCTGCTTGACCTGGTCAGCCGTCGAAAAATGGATGAAGCCGTCCTTGAGATCGATGCCGGCGCCATGAAAAACACCGCTTTGTCTGGCTTGCTGCCAGAGCGGTTCCGTCACGATCTTGTAAAGGGTCGGTGTCAGGGTCATCATGGCCTCGCGATTGCTGGTCCTCGATCACCAGCGCTTTGCCGGAAAGAGGCGGCAATGTCCACGCCCCGGCGCTTAAAAACAGGACCCGCACAGGCAAATCCGGAGGATGAGACGATGAAGATTTTGGTTCTCGCACTTGGCGCCGTAGTCCTGCCGCTGGCAGCTGCCGCGGCCGAGGCCGATGCGGGCCGGTTCCAGCTGGAAAAAAGCGGCGATCATTTCGTCCGGCTCGACCGCCAGTCCGGCGCCATGTCGATCTGCCAGGACAAGGACGGCGCTCTCGTCTGCCGCATGGCGGCCGACGAGCGGGCGGCCTATGAGGACGAACTCGACCGGCTTGCGGAGCGGGTGACCAAGCTGGAACAGGAAGGCCTCGTCCAGCGGGCGCTGCCGAGCGACGCCGAGATCGACCGCTCGATCAGCATCATGGAGAAGATGATGAAGAGTTTCATGGGGATGGTGAAGGAGTTCCAGGCCGAGGAAAAGGCCGATCCCCTTCCGCAGAAGACCTGATCTGATATAGTCGTATCAGCAGCCATGCATGGAGCGCAGTGGGGACGGCGTCGCATGCAGCACGATCGGGCTCTTGGGAGGGAGTTTTCGATGCAGGAACAGACCATCATCATTGCCGACGACCATCCGCTTTTCCGCGATGCGCTGCGCCAGGCCGTCATCGGCATGGAAGGCCGCCAGTCGATCGTCGAAGCCGGCGATTTCGCCGCCGCGCGGACAGCAGCCGGCGCCCATCCGGACGCCGATCTGATGCTGCTCGACCTCGCCATGCCCGGCGTCAGCGGCTTTTCCGGCCTGATGGCCTTGCGCGCCGAATTCGCCAGCCTGCCGATCATCATCGTCTCGGCCAGCGACGACGCAACGACGATCCGCCGGGCGCTGGAACTCGGCGCCTCCGGCTTCATTTCGAAATCCTCCGGTATCGAAGACATTCGCCGCAGCATCCAGACGGTGCTTACCGGCGATATCGCCACACCCGAAAGCTATCGCGACGGCCAGGAGCAGGACCCCGACGTTGCCGACCTGATCCACCGCCTGCATACGCTGACGCCGCAGCAAAGCCGGGTGCTGACCATGCTCGCCGAAGGCCTGCTGAACAAGCAGATCGCCTATGAACTCGGCGTCTCCGAGGCGACGATCAAGGCGCATGTCTCGGCGATCCTCTTGAAACTCGATGTCGACAGCCGCACGCAGGCCGTCATCCAGCTCGGCAAGATCAACATGGCGATGGTCGCCTGAGGCGGCCGAAACCGCCGATAAAAGGATTTTATTCCTCCCTTACCTTTACGCGCGCCGCACGGTCGGTTACACTTCCGGCCGGCTGGAGCGCGGCCTCGGATAGGCTGCACGGAATCGGGCGCATATGCTGTCACACGAGCAGATCTGGGAGGCGATCGACAGGCTTGCCGAGCGGCACGACCTGACGCCATCCGGTCTTGCGCGCCGCGCCGGGCTCGACCCGACCTCCTTCAACAAATCGAAACGGCTTTCGGCCGACGGGCGGCTGCGCTGGCCCTCGACCGAATCGATCGCCAAGGTGCTCGATGCGACAGGGGCGAGCATGGAGCAGTTTCTCGCCTTCATGCGCCCGAGCGCCGATTCTTCCGCAGAACTGCCGGGCGAGCGCGCCAAGCCGCCGCACGGCGGCGCCATTCCGCTGCTCGGCTTCGCGCAGGCCGGCGCCGGCGGCTTTTTCGACGATGGCGGCTTTCCGGCCGGGCAAGGCTGGGACGTGGTCGAATTTCCGGCTGCGCCGTCGCAGAAACCGGGCGTCTACGCACTGGAGGTGCAGGGCGAGAGCATGATGCCGCTCTACCGCGACGGCGACGTGCTGATCGTCGAACCCGGCGCGCAGGTGCGCCGCAACGACCGGGTCGTCGTGCGCACGCGCGAGGGCGAGGTGATGGCCAAGGTGCTGCTGCGCCAGAGCCCGCGGTCGATCGAGCTGATGTCGCTCAATCCCGAACATCCGAACCGGACGCTCGATCTGTCCGACGTCGAGTGGATCGCCCGCATCATCTGGGCCAGCCAATAGGAAGATATTCCATGCGCCCCGCCGCCGTCTTGACTGGTCTTGCAGGAATGGCGGTTGTGGCCGGCCTGCTGATATCAGCAGAAACAAGGCTGCGCGGCGGAACGGGCGGCGAGGATACAACCACCGCAGAGACGCCAGAAATGGGCGCGGCGGCGGAAATCGCCCCCGAGACGGCAGGCCGGTCGGCGCCGATCCCGGATGCAGATGCCGAGATCATTGCGCGCGCGGCGCAGCCGGCGGCCCCCTCCCCCGCCCCGACCGAAAGCGCGCCGGCTGATCCGCCGCGCCCATCGGAAACGCCCGGCGGGCAGACGGCGGCGCCGGCCGCGAAAGAGCCGATCGAGCTGGCGCGGCCGCTGGCCGAAAATGCCGGCCTGCTTTCCTTCGGCGAGCGCCGGCTTCAGCTTGCCGGCATCATCCCGACACCGGCCGACAGGATATGCGGGCCGGCAGGCCGGCAATGGCCCTGCGGCATGATGGCGAAGACGGCACTGCGCCAGCTCTTGCGCAATCGCAGCCTCACCTGCGACCTCGACATGGCGGAATGGAAGGGGACGGCGACCGCCGCCTGCCGGCTCGGCACGCAGGATCTCGGCACATGGCTCGCCGAAAACGGCTGGGCCGAAGCCGAGGCGGGCTCACCGCTCGATGCTGTCGCCGAGAAGGCGAAGCAGGCGCAGAAAGGCATTTACGGCGGCGACCCGCGCCGCAAATGACTAATGCATGTCGCCCGGAAGTGTGCAGCGGTTCCGGGATAACGACATGCATCAAAACAAAAGGCTAAAGCGCGTCGCATGAATCAAATTTGATGCGACGCGCTTTAATGTCCGCGGCGGCGCGATGCTGCCGATCCCTTGTAAAGGCGACCGCCAATTCCTAATCTCCGCTCACCGAAGAAGGAATCAGAGATGAACAAGCCGCTTTCCGCCCATGATGCCCTGATCTACGTGATGGTGATGGCCTCCGCCGTCGACAGCACGATGAACGACAGGGAGATGACGAGGATCGGCCAACTCATCGGATTCCTGCCGGTTTTCAAGGATTTCGATGACGAAAGGCTGATTTCGATTGCGCGCGACTGCGCCTCGCTGCTGGCAGGGCCCGAAGGCCTCGACGTCGTTCTCGAAACCGTGCGCGACACGCTGCCGGCAAAACTCTACGACACGGCCTATGCGCTCGCCGTCGAAGTGGCTTCCGCCGACCTTTCGGTCAAGGCCGAGGAATTGCGGCTGCTCAGCCTGCTGCGCGACCGTCTCGGCCTCGACAAGCTGACCTGCGCGGCGATCGAACGCAGCGCCATTGCCCGCTTCCGCAACGGATAAGCCTGAAACTCTTTAAAGCGCGTCGCATCAAATTTGATCATGCGACGCGCTTTAGCCCTTTGTTTTGATGCATGTCGTTGTCCCGGAACCGCTGCACACTTCCGGGCGACATGCATTAGACGACCCGCCAGTCAGTAGAGCCCGTAGGGAAAATAACGCAGATAGATTTCCTGCAGACGGCCGTTGCGCGACAGCGTGGCAAGCGCGTGATCGATGGCTGACGTCAGCACGCTGTCCTTCTGCCGCAGCATGATCGTCATGCCCTCGCCGAGGAAATGTTCGGAGAGATAGGGACCGTCGAACAGCGCGCAGCATTTCTCCGAACCCGGCGAAGAGACCCAGAAGGAAAGCTGCAGCGCATCGGCGAAGGCGGCGTCGACCTTGCGCTCCTTCAGCGCGGCAAGCAGAGCGTCCTTGGTGTCGAAGGGCTCAGCCTTCAGCGCCGGGAAAAATGCGGCCAGCATCGCCTCGTGCACCGTGCCCTTGACGACACCAACCGGCCGGCCGGCAAGGGCGGCGGCCGTCTTGCCGTCGACCGGTGCTGCGAGATTGCGCACGAAGCGCGCCGGCAGCATCAGATAGGGCCGGGAGAAGACGAACTGCCGGCGCAGCTCGGGGGTCACCGCAAGGCCGGCGATGACGGCATCGCCCTGCGAGGCGGCAAGCGCATCCTTGAGGTCGGCGAAAGGGATCGCCTGGATCTGGCACTTGTCGGATATTTCCAGCTCGCTGCAGATTTCGCGGGCGAGATCGACGTTGAAGCCGGAAAGCTTGCCGTTCTGATCGGTGAAATTGAAGGGCGGGAAATCGACCGACGTCAGGAAGCGCAGGCGCACCAGCGAGGAGAGGTCGGGTCTCGCCAAACGCTCTCGCGCGTCGAAGAGCAGCGGCAGCGAAGGCGCTGCCTGCTGGGCGGAGGCGGCAAGGCTTGAAAAGAGCAACAGCCCGAACGCGAAAAGCCCCTTCAGCGTCAGGGATGCCAGCTTGGATTCGGTCATCGTGATCCAGTCTCGGGTTCAGCGGGAAGCGTTGCGGGGGTGGAGAGATGTAACAGAGTCACGCCCGGTGGGGAATATAGGTGTATCCGACGCCGGAACGCCCGCCCCGTCCTTCGAGGCTCCGGCCTCTGGCCTGCGCACCTCAGGATGAGGCTCTCTTGGGCGTTGGCACGGCATTCGTCAGCACCGAGCCCACGCCCCTTATCAGGGCAGCATCCTCCAACCTCCCTCATCCTGAGGTGCGTAGCCCGTAGGGCGGAGCCTCGAAGGACAGGCTCCAACCCTGCTTCTTGCGCCATCAATCGCCGGTGGCCGACCTCGTCCTTCGAGGCCCCTGCGGGGCACCTCAGGATGAGGTCGGAGAGGGCGTAGCATCCTCCGCTGTGCATCATTATCAGCGCGGCAATCTCCAAGGCTCCTCATCCTGAGGTGCGCAGGCCAGAGGCCGGAGCCTCGAAGGACGCGCCGCAACGCTGCTCCTTGCATGCATCCAACGCCGGGGCACCTCAGGATCAGGCTCTCTTGGTTTGCGGCGCAAAGCTCGTCCCTCAAAATTATGGGCATTCTCCACAACCGCGTTAGGGCGGAATTAAAGAATAGCGCCTTTATTTATGGCGACGTCATCGGACCCCGCCGGCCGATCGCATGATGCACGCGTCAGCGCTCTGTTTGTAACAATTGATTTCGAAGCGCCGGTGCGGCACGCCCGGCCAATCGGGTGACATTTCCCATGTTGAAGCATCTGAAAATCCGCACGAAAATCATATCGGTCGTGGCGCTCCTGGGGCTGATCACGATGGCCGGGCTGATCTATGTCATCGCCGAGTTTCGCCGTGCGGACGCCGCCTACAGCGCCTTCATCGATCATGAGGCGCTGGCCTCGATGCAGAGCGCACGCGCCAGCGCTTCGGTGGTGGCCTCGGTGCTGCAGGTCAGCCTGCTGGCCGAGATGAAGCCCGATACGCCCGCCTTCCAGACGGCGCTCGCCACACCGAGCAAGCTGCCGCAGGCCCGTGACCGGATGAAGGCGGCGCTGGCGCTGGTCCCCGGCCGCAAACAGGCGATCGACGAGATCCAGGCGGGCATCGATGAGATCGAAGCCCTGGCCGGCAAGATCACCGAACAGAGCAAAGCCAAGGACAGCGCCGGCGCGCAGGCAAATGTCGCCCTAATCAACGCCAAGCTCGATGCGCTGACACCGAAGATGATTGCCAACGATGATGCGATGATGGCGCTGCTCAACGACGGCGGTGACGCGCTCTCGGCTTCCGTCAACGGCCGTGTCACCTTCTGTCTCGTCCTGATCGGCATTGCCGTTCTTGCAGCGATCGGCGTCGGCATTATTGTGGCGCAGTCCGGCATTGCAGGCCCGATGACGCAGCTGCGGCTGCACATGACGCGGCTTGCCGAGGGCGATACCGACAGCGAGATCGGCGGTCTCGATCGCAGCGACGAAGTTGGCCAGATGGCGCAAGCCGTATCGATCTTCCGCGACAACGCCATCGAGCGCCGTCGGATCGAGGCTCGCGCCGAGACAGAGCGGCGCGTCAGCGACGGCGAGCGCCGCGAACGCGAGGCGCAGAAGGCGCGCGAAACGTCCGAACTCGACCGTGCCGTCGCAGCCCTCGGCGACGGCCTGCGCCGCCTTGCCGCCGGCGATCTCGCCTCGCATATCGACGAGCCCTTCGTCGCCCATCTCGACGCGCTGCGCCAGGATTTCAACCATTCGGTCGAGAAGCTCAACGAGACCCTGCAGGCGGTCGGCGCCAATGCGCGGGCAATCGGCGCCGGCGCCAACGAGATCCGGTCTTCCGCCGACGAGCTTTCCCGGCGGACGGAACAGCAGTCGGCCTCGGTCGAAGAAACCGCAGCGGCACTGGAAGAGATCACCACGACGGTGCGCGACGCCGCCAAACGTGCCGAAGAGGCGAGCCAGCTCGTCACCCGCACCCGCCTCGGCGCCGAAAAATCCGGCGAGATCGTCCGCAAGGCAGTCTCCGCGATGCAGCAGATCGAACAGTCTTCGGTCGAGATCGGCAACATCATCGGCGTCATCGACGACATCGCCTTCCAGACCAACCTGCTGGCCTTGAATGCCGGCGTCGAAGCCGCGCGCGCCGGCGAAGCCGGCAAGGGTTTTGCGGTGGTGGCGCAGGAAGTGCGCGAGCTCGCGCAGCGCTCCGCCAAGGCGGCCAAGGAGATCAAGGACCTGATCACCAATTCCGGCACGCATGTGCAGACCGGTGTGTCGCTGGTCGGCGAGACCGGCAAGGCGCTCGATGCGATCGTCACCGAAGTGCAGGAAATCAACCAGCACGTCCACGCGATTGCCGAAGCCTCGCGCGAGCAGTCGATCGGGTTGCAGGAGATCAACACCGCGGTCAACACCATGGATCAGGGCACGCAGCAGAATGCGGCGATGGTCGAGCAGTCGACCGCCGCCAGCCACGGCTTGGCCACGGAGGCCACCGCACTCAACAATCTGCTCGGCCAGTTCCGGCTGACCGGCACCGGCAGCTTCGCCGCCGCCGCCCCGATCGCATCGGTACGGCCGCCCGCCCCGGCACCGCGCGCCGCGGCGCGCCCGGTGACCAAGGCTCCCGCGATCCGCGTCGCCCGGGAAGGCACGGCCCGCCCGACCGCCTCGCCGGCCCGCACCCTTGGGCAGACGCTCGCCAACGCCTTCGGCGGCGGCAACAGCACGCCGAAAAGCCAGGAGGCCGACTGGACGGAGTTTTGAGACACAGCCCGTCGACACGAGGCCGCAGTTGTCCGGCTGCGCCGCATCCTAGCTGCCTGGCTCGAACCACTTCTCGCCTATCCTCAGCCCCCTTTCTGAACGTACCCTGCGAGACGCGAGCGAGGAACGGAAGAGGCCGCCCCAAAATCTCTTCTCCCCTCGGGGAGAAGATGCCGGCAGGCAGATGAGGGGGCCACACGGAAAACCCCTCCCGTCATAATCTATCCCACTATCGAAGCCTGCACGGACGTCGCAGGAAAGACCGGCTCCGCCGGCCCCCTTGCATGTTCAATTTGCGCTGATTGTTGGATGATCGGTGCGCACTCCGGCGGATGGCCATC
>NZ_NWTA01000047.1:0-13371 GCF_002531955.1 Rhizobium sp. M10
TGCGACGCTTTCATCGTCTTCTGGTCCCTTTCCCAGCCAGGAAAATGCACCGGAAAACTCTAACCAAAATTGGTCCAGTTTGAAGGGTTCAGATCAGCATCAGCCGCAACTTTCTACCAGCGCCGTCGCTTATCCGATCCGACGACCATGTCTATTTTGTGGGGGAGAACGGTGTTGCCGGTGGTCATGTTGGCGATCGGTGCTTGTACGTTCGCAGGCCTGTCCACGTTTTAAAGCATATATGCCGAAACGCGCGGACTCTCACCGAATGTCTTCTTTCTGACATTCACCGTCACGACTGTCACATTGCGATTCTCCGTCGCGGGTATGATCGGTAAGTTGCCGCTTGGGCGCCTAGCACTCACCCTCTTCGTGACGACACTGATTGGGATCGGACTTTTGGTTTTGAACCCGGGAAGCGAGCTGCTGTACGTCGTCGCCACCGTTCTCTTTGCGATAGGCTACGGTCTCACTTATTCGACCTTGAATGCGATGGTGGTGAACCTCGCTGGCGAACGTGGTCTGTCAATCTCAACGGCCTCCCAAGTCTTTACACTCGCTTATTTTCGTGGGTTCGTTCGAATTCCCGTATCTCGGTGGCACATTAATTGCTGTTTATGGCATCGACGTTGCCATGCTCGTGATGGCGGGTCTGGTCGCTCTCAACATCGCAATCGCCAGTCAGACATTGTGGAGGGCGGTGTAGGAGACAGACGTCCTTCATAATGATTTCCGTATCGCTGCCCACGTGCCCGCCCAACCAAAGGAAGTGTGTTTATGCAAGTGCTGGATCTCATCGGTATAGGCATCGGACCCTTTAATCTTAGTCTTGCAGCACTCGCGTGTCCGACGCCGCTGCGCACTGCCTTTTTCGAAAAGGAAAGCGGCTTCGATTGGCATCCTGGGCTGCTGCTGCCCAACAGTCGCCTGCAGGTATCTCCGCTGAAGGACTGTGTGACACTTGCAGATCCGACCAGTCCGTTTTCGTTTCTCAACTACCTCGCGGTGCATGGACGGCTGTACAGCTTCGTAAACCGGTGCGACGCGACCACGTCGCGAAGAGAGTTCACACAGTATTTCCAATGGGTTGCGCATCAGTTGCCACAACTCCGGTTTGGGGAGGAGGTTACCGACGTAACCAGATTAGACGAGGGTTACCGCGTGACGACGACTCGAGATCACTACCATGCACGCTCAGTTGCGATTGGCGTCGGTGTCGTTGCAACAATTCCCGAATGCGCCAAACCTTGGCTGGGCGAGAAGGTCTACCATGTGGCGAGCTATCTGGATCGGCCACAAATCGACATCGGTGAACGCGTATTAGTCGTTGGTGGGGGGCAGAGCGGTGCGGAGGTTGTTGAACACCTATTGGGCAGTCCGGGTATCGGTAAAATTACATGGGTGACGTCACGCGGGAACCTGTTCACGAGGGATGACAGCTCTTTTATCAACGTGTCATACACGCCGTCTTACAGCCAGCGCTTTCATTCGCTGCCACTTAAAAAACGTCGCACTATTGTCGACGACGAAAAACTCACCAGTGACGGCATTTCAGCAGAATTGAGCAACCGCATTTACGAATCTATCTATCACCGCAGCGCGACTGGCAATATTGACGATGTCATTCAACTGCTACCCGCAGTCGTCATGAAGGAGTTGTCTCCTCATGCGGACGGTTGGCACGCGCTGTTGGCTTCGCACGGCACCTGTCAGCGACCGACTGTAGTGGCTGATCGGGTCGTACTCGCCACCGGTTTCGAGCCTCGCCCGCTAGCGTTTATCGATCGCCTATTGGCTTCCGCTTCTATGGAAGGCGGTCTGCCGGTCGTGAAGGACGATTACTCCGTTCAATTCGAGGACAACGCCCCCGGCCAGGTATATCTGCAAAACCGATCCCCAGTCCAAAGTGGCTTGCAGAGTGTGAATCTATCGCTCGTCGCCTACCGAAACGGTCGCATCATCAATAGCCTGCTTCGGCGTGAATACTATCTGAACGTCCCAGATCGGCCGATCCTTGGGTGCCTAGGTTTACTTCCCGCTCAAGAGACACAAAACGCAAGATAACACTCCAGTGCAGTGCAGCTCGGGGCGCCTGCTCACGACGCAGCTTTACCAGGCGGCTTTAAATCTAAAAAGGAGTTACACATGTTAACCAAAGAACAAAAATCAACATGGGATGACGTTGGATACATTAGGATTGAGTCATTTCTCGATCTAGAAAGCCGAGATAAACTTTCAGCTCTTGTGGCTGATGTTTCGTGCTGGGAGACAAGTGAAGACAAATGGCTGATATGGTTCGAAAAAACAACTGTCGGTAGGAGGATCATTTCGAAGGTCGAGAACTTCCTCGAATTTAACGCCCCCGTGCGTGATTTACTGCTGGCTGACCACCGTATCGAGTCGATCGTCGAAGAGTTACTGGGGGAAGATGCCCGCATGCTCAAAGAGTTGCTGATCTTTAAGTACTCCGACAGCGGCGGCTATCGCCCGCATCAGGACATCTACCATATCCCACATAAGCTACCAGACCGGATGGTGCACGCGATTGTTGCAATAGGCATCGACGATTCCGGCCCAGACAACGGAGGGCTTTTCTTCAGCCCCGGGAACCACAAAAAGGGCGTGTTCCCAATGGACGCCGGCGGCGTAATGTACCCCGAGGTCGCGGACAGGCTGGCCTGGGAGCCCGTAACGTGGAAGGCCGGTGACATTTTCATCTTTGACGACTATGCCCCACATTACTCAAAGCCCAACAAAAGTGAAAATTCTCGAAGGGTGATTTATCTCGTGTTCCAGCGTGCCTCAACTGGTGGGCCAACGAGGGCCGAATACAACAAACTGAAACGCGCCTACAACCCTCCCGAGGGCAAGGTCTCCAACATCGACGAGCTCAAGCCGCCGAACGGCATTTTCTATCGCGATTGAAGGCAGAGGACAGAGGCAAACATGTATACGAAACAGATCGACCGCTCAATCATGCGCCAGGAGTATGGCGTTCTGGTGTGCCGGTTACTTGAGCATCTACCGCAGGCAGTCGCAACGGCTTTCGGCACATCGATTGTGGAGGTGGTACCTGGCGATGCGGTCGATCTTCATTCGCACCCAGAGCACGAACTCTGGGTATTGATCTCGGGCAGCGGCGTGTTTCAATCCGATGGAGAAACCTCCGCAGTCAGTGGGGACACGATGGTCTATATAGCGCCGCACCAAAAACACGCGATCAAAAATAGCAGCCCTCAAACCAGCTTAAAGTTCCTTTCGATATGGTGGGATTGAATTGAGAGCAAACCAACATACTTTTTTTGCCTGCTCGGCGCCGCCGTGCCCGAACGGCAAGCTGCATCTTGGGCATATAGGTGGCGTGTACCTTCTCGCCGACGTGTTCGTACGCTACCACCGCATGGTAGGCAACGCGGCCTATCACGTGACAGGTGCGGACGAACATGGCACTTACACGCTGGTGAAAGCCCGAAAGCTTGGCAGGCCGGTTGATGACGTCGCACACATGCACATTGAAGAAATTCTGCAGTGTCTGCGGTCAGTTGATATTGAACCGGACGTATTTGTAAGGACTTCAAGCGAAGACCACAAAGACCGCAGCTTGGCGATCTACGACCAACTAAGAGCGTCCGGCTACGTTGAGCTGCGCGACGGAGAGCAACTGTATTGCGGGACGTGCGAAGAGTTCGCCGCAGACTCACTCGCGGTCGGAGAGTGTCCAGCTTGTAACGCGCCAACAGATAGTAACCTTTGCGAAGATTGCGGCTCGGCGCTGCAACACAATCTACTACGCAACCCGATTCACACGACATGCGGCCAGAGCCTTATCTTGCGCCCGATTCGACAGGTTCATTTTGAGCTTGAAAAATTTGCTCCGGGGCTCGATCACGCCATTGAGGCGAGCGGATGGCCGGAATCCATAAAGCGCAAAGAACTTGACTGGCTACGGTCAAAACTGATGGCATTGCCGATGTCGCGGCATTTCGACCGTGGTGTGACTTTGAACTCCCCGGTGGAGGTGGCAGGCCAAACTTTAATGACTTGGTTTGAAGGATTGTGGTGCTATGAGACAGGAATCGAACGCCTCTGCAAGCAAAATGGCGCAGATCTCGATGACACTATGCGCAACGCGAGCACGAGACTCGTATTCTTCATGGGTCAGGATAACCGGTTTTATTACACGATCGGCGTTACTGCTAGTTTGTTCTCGCGCGGTTATGCGATTCCATACAACCATGCAATTCAGGACTTTTATAAGCTCGAAGGCGCGAAATTTTCTACTAGCCGTGACCACGCTGTGTGGGCTGACGAGGTGGCAGCAGATATCGACACGAACGTGCTGCGCTACTATTTGGCTAGCATCGCCAAGCCATTTGGCGCAAACGACAACGATTTTCTGATCGAGGGGCTGCTTCAGACCGCGGCTAGAATTCGTGCTTTCGAAACGGCTTTGCGCAAGTACGCCGGATGTAACGAGACGCTGACGGCCGACAAGCTGACAGTCGAGCAGAACCACAATGTTAAACGATATTCCGAAGCGGTGCAGGACTTGCGCGTCTGGGATGCCATGGACGCCATAGACGCCTTTTTCGACGTTGCGTCTTTTTCAAGGGCAGATACCTCAGTCAGAGCAGCGGAAGTTTCCGTATTTCTAAGCCTTCTTAATCCTGTGACCCCGATGCTTGCGGCGCGGTATGGTGCTTTCTTTTTCGGAGCCGGATGGCGGCCGGGGCTCGATGGCGGCACTATCCGGCCAAGCACCGGCTTACGCAAACCGGTTGATTTCCCATTGTTTAGCGACCCGATTCCGGAAGCCTTCATAGAGGCTTATGAAAGACGATTTAGGCAAGTCCGGCCGAATTCTTAGCTTTTAATGACGGCAACCGCTTTGACGATCCCGAGGCGAGTAACGCGGACGCCGACCGGATGACGGCATCTCGATAGCGGAGAACGCAAGGCGGCAGTCGGGCGACCTACTTCGTTCCGAAAGGCCCACGACGGCTTTCTGGCGTGCGACGGCGTCGCGCTTGGCGGCGGGCCTTTCTATTTTTTAAGGAGCTCGGGAAGTGGGGCCGTATCCAGGATCTGCTCGGCGAGCAGTCTCTTCAGTGTGGCGTTCTCTTCCTCAAGCGCCTTCAGGCGCGTTGATCTTTTCATCACAAATTACTGGCACGCCACCAATATCTTGAACATGCTTCCAAACAGAAGGAGCCCGCCAGTCGATAGCCAGCGTACGGCAAAGCCTCTCCGGTATCGCGATATGATGAACCTACTTCCGCCCATCCGTTCACTAGCATTTCATGTCGCTCGGTGACGCCGCTCCACATCGCCTATTGCTAAGGTGCCATTCGATATTTAAAGTGGATTATCTGCAACTATAACGTCTATCGTAACTATGCGGCCTACTTAATTGATCACCAAACTAACCTAAGCCTTTTTGACGAACCTTCATTGGATCTATGCTGGAAGGTTCTGTACTGGAAAAATCGATTGTTTGGATATAAAATATCCGTTGTTTGGATGTGACTAAAGATGCGTTTCAAGGGCCTTGATCTAAACCTGCTCGTTGCATTGGATGCGCTCACGACCGAGCGCAACCTAACGGCTGCCGCACGTAGTATCAATCTAAGTCAACCAGCAATGAGTGCCGCCATTGGTAGGCTTCGGGACTATTTCCGCGACGAATTGTTTACAATGAATGGTCGAGAACTTCGGCTGACGCCCCGTGCCGAAGGACTTGCCTCGGCAGTGCGTGAAACTCTCTTGCAGGTACAATGCTCAATCATCTCTTGGGAGCCGTTTAACCCGTCGAAGTCTGACAGATGCTTTAGAATAGTTCTGTCCGATTTCATGATGCTGATATACTTCAATAAAATCATTGAGCGAGTTGCTCGAGAAGCGCCCGCAGTCAGCTTTGAGTTGCTGCCTTTGGATAGTGATCCGTACGAGATGCTTAGCCGCGGTGACGTCGACTTCCTCATCGTGCCTGAATTTTTTCTCTCGGGCGCACACCCGAGTGCAAAACTGTTCACAGAGAAGTTTGTATGTGTAGCCTGTTCGACAAATGTGGACCTACCTTCAGCGCTGACGATCGAGCAATATGTCTCCACGGGACACGTCGCTGCCGCGTTTGGGCGCTTTTTGAAGCCATCGGTCGAGGGCTGGTTCTTGCTCGAGAATGGTATTCAGAGGCGGGTGGAGGTCGTCGTGCAAGGGTTTAGCTTAATACCACCAGTCCTGCGTGGCACGAACCGCATAGCTAACCTACCGCTTCGCTTAGTCGAGCATTACGAAAGTACTTTCCCTTTGCGGATCATCAACCTTCCGTTACCGCTCCCCGTCTTCACAGAAGCTGTTCAATGGCCAGCGCTCCATAATGCCGATCCAGGGAGCATCTGGTTCAGGGAGATATTGGTTGAGGAAGCTTCCCGTATGATGTCCTCCAACGCACCTAAAATACATGGGTTGCTACAACAATCCGGTTCCTGACCAAGGTTCCTGCTTGAGTAAGATCCGCCCGAGCCCGAATAAGTTCAACAGCCACCAAAGAGGCTTTTCAAAGGTATCCATCCGGGGAAGGCCGCTGACCTTGCCCCCAAGTTTTATCCAGTTTTGAGTTCGCTCCGACGGTTTTGGGTTGCTGTATTTGCGGCGGTAGCGGCGGGTTGCGGTGCGGAGCAATTGTGGTCCCCCAGCACCCTTCGATTTGCCGCCGAAGGTGCTAGACAGCACGTCGCGCAATCGTCCGAAGGGCGGCCGATCGGCGACGGGCGTAGCGCTCAGCTTCGTCGATAAAATGGCCTGCGGGTCACTCACAGGTGGTGCCGTCTTCAGCTAATCGGCCGCGTCGCGGGTCGTCGCTCCCAATGCAGCCCAGCTTCCTAGGTTTCAGGATGGTCACGGCAATCGCGCTGCCTCCTGAACCATTATATCTCGCATCCAGATATTTGCCGGATCTTTGTCGTGAAGTACCGGCCATTGGACTGCCTCGGTGAATGTCGGCAGCGCTATCGGGGGCGCAGTCATCCGCAATGGTATCGTGTCCTCAAAAAGCCCAACTAGTCGTAACGGAACGGTTGCGATGCGATCGGTGCCCATTAGGGCGGCGGGGATCATGCTAAAGCTTGAAACAACGACTTCGACCCGCCTCTTGAGGCCATGCTCCTGCAAGAAGCAATCTTCTATGGTAGGCTGCTGCGTCCGACCGAACCTAACTACCGCGTGCCCCATTGAAGAATACTCCTCGGCAGTAAGGGCTTCCTCAAGTTGTTTGTTATTACTGCAGCCGACGCAAGTCAGTCGTTCCTGAAATAGATCTATCTTAGGGTGCGCGCTCGACATGAATAGCGGTGGGCTAATAAGGAAGTCTACGTCGCCGCGTCGCAAAAGCTCGTCTGGATTGTCAGTAAGAGGCAGCAAGTCAAAACTAATGCCGGGTGCTTCCCGCGCAAGACGCTCCAGTATCTTCTGAAAAAGAACAACTGTAACGAAATCGCATAAGCTTACTCGGAAATGACGATCTGATTGATCAGGAGTAAATTTATCCCAGGGTATGATATTGAGCCGAATATGCTGTAAAGCCTCACGAATCGCAGGCGCGAGGTCTTCCGCACGCGGAGTTGGAACGAACTCACGACCACGCATCGTAAATAGTTCATCGCGGAAATAGGAGCGGAGCCGGCGGACAGCTGCACTCATTGCGGGCTGGCTCAGATTAATGCTACGTGCCGCCGCAGTAAGGTTGCGCTCAATCATTAGTGCATCGAGCGCGACAAGGAGATTTAGATCGAGGCCCTTAAATCGCATATCTTTTAACTATCCAATAGTGCAGCCCATTCCACAATGGCTGTTCCTACGGCGATGGCTGAATTCGCCTTGACGCTCCTCAATCGATTTGAGGGCGCGGCCACAGAGACTTAATCTCTGTGATCGGAAAGCAACCTGAGGCCAGTCCAGATTAAGCCATAACTCCAGAGTGAACGCTCGTTGCAGTGTAATAGGAAGCCTCCAATGGCAAATCACCAAACGCCAGCTGGCAAAGAAGATAATTAGCACCTGCTTCCTCGACATGATCGAGAAGATCTTGCCTAACTGAAGCAGCAGTACCAACTACGCACAACTGACAGTCTACTGCTGCATCAAAATCCGGCGGGAGGTTCTGAGGAGTCTGTATCCCGTTAATCTCGTACAGAAACCTAAAGCTCCGAAGCCACCGTTGATAAGCCGGGGCCGCGAGCGAAATGGCATGCTTCGTCGTGCTGCCGGCCACCACCATTCGGACCAACCCAAGGAACGGCGCCCGTTTCCTGCCCCCGGCGGTACGTCTCTCGTGTGCTCGGTAGGCATCAGTGATCTGGCGAACAGCAGAAGCAGGGCCCCCGCAGGCAAGATTTGTATCGTTCTCAGCCGCCCAGCGCGCAACCTCAGGACGACTGGTTGTAATCCATCTCGGAGGCTGAGGACGTTGGTGTGGCCGCAACATCAACGGGACTTTGTCTAGTTCAAAGTGGTCGCCTTTGTAGGAAAGAGCCTGAGCTCCTTCCTTCATCGCTTGGATGACGATCTCGCTGGCTTCGAGATAGCGCGATGTCGCCACCTCCTCATCAATACCGAAAAAGCTCCATTCGATTGGTAAGGAGCCGCGCCCCATGCCCAACTCGAGCCTGCCACCGCTCAGATGATCCAGCATGCAAATTTCTTCAAACGCACGTAACGGATGATAAAGATTCAACAGCATAACCAAAGGACCGAGACGAAGATGCTGCGTGCGCTGAGCTACGCTTGCTAGAAATAGATTCGGCGAAGGTCCTCTGCCGTGGGGAGTACAGTGGTGCTCTGCGACGTGATATCCATAAAAGCCAAGGCGATCGCAGACCTCTGCCAACTTCATCCGATCTTCATACTGGCGCCCAATCTCCCTTCCGTCTTCGTCCAAATGGTCGAAGATACCAACCATCAGCTTTGCGGGAAGAGAGTTTGTCATTTAAATGTCTCCAAGTTTGGCGGCGAATTTTCGGTGACCAAGACCGGAGGGTGGCCCCGATGTCTTTCGCCAGGAATCATCGAAAAGCTGCTGGTTCTAAAAAACGATGCTGACGCCGATGAGCTAATCATAATGCTCACGTTGAAATGACATTGAATCATTCGTATTCATGTATGACTTCGCGGTGGGTAACACCCCATCTCGCATACCCACAGCTCCGTTCACTTTTGAGAAGCCAAGGATTGGCAAGATCGGATAGTGGTTGTTCAGCTTTTGTGGCGACCCAAATGTGTTAAAGCTGGTATTCGGTTTAATGCGACGAGGCTCCTGCAGTAGGCGAAGAAAGGACCCAGAGCTATGTCTCGGCGCTTGATTGGCAGACGAGAGCGCCTTCTGCAGTTCCACGTTGGCCATGTTCGTCTCCATTTACCGGCCAGGTCTGTGACCTTGCCCTCGGCTGCTCTCGGTGGAGCAACATCATGGGGTCCCCAATTCATAATCGAGGTGTTTAATAACATCCCATGGCTTCGTAAAATTGATTGTTTGTATGGCATTGATCCACCAGGTGAATAACCAGGAATCTTCACCGTCAAAGGGTTGCTGATCGAACTAGCATACGGTCGACCCAGGCGAGATCACGGCCCCTTCCGAAGGTGGAAGGATCAGGAGCCAGTGCGGTTTTGGCCGCAGCGCAACAGCGCCGATACCAGAAATAGATGTGACGCAGTTGGCTTCCGCGTCTTTCGTGCACGCTGTTATATGTCCTTAACATTCCCCATCTTAACTTCATAGGATCACAGGTTTTACGATAGGGAAATTGCTCTCAACCCTTCAAACTGGACCAATTTTGGTTAGAGTTTTCCGGTGCATTTTCCTGGCTGGGAAAAGGAACGGAACACGATGAAGGCATCGCAGTTTTCGGACGCTCAGAAGGCGTTCATTTTGAAGCAGGGTGATGAGGGCGTCTCGATCGCGGAGATTTGTCGCAAGGCGGGGATCAGTCAGACGACTTACTTCAACTGGAAGAAAAAGTACGCCGGCATGTTGCCGCCAGAGATGAAGAGGCGCAAGCAGCTTGAGGACGGGAATTCGCGATTGAAGAAGATCGTCGCGGATCTGACGTTGGACCGTGAGATGCTGCAGGACGCCATCCGCCGAAAGCTCTAAGGCCTGAGGGGTAGCGGGAGGTGGTGTCATGTGCCGCGATTGGGCGATCTCGATCCGGCGTGCCTGTGGCGCGTTGAACTTCGATCGGTCGACCGATCACTACATCTCTCGCCGCGCCGAGGCCGGTCTAGACCTGTAAGCGCGGGTGCGCTACGGCTATCGTCGCGTGCATGTGCTTTTGGAACGCGAGGGTTGGGGCACCAACATCAAGCGAACCTATCGCATTTACAGGGACTTGGGACTGCAGCTGCGGAATAAGACTCGGAAGCGCCGTGTTAAGGCGAAACTTCGCGAGGATCGGCAAATGGCTGTCGGACCAAATGACGTGTGGGCGATGGACTTCGTGCACGACCAGCTCGCAACCGGAAAGAAACTGCGGGTCCTGACGGTGGTCGCCACCTTCTCACGCTATGTTCCCGCGCTTGATCCGCCTCACAGCTATCGAGGTGAAGATGTCGTGCAGACGTTGGGACGGGTGTGACGATTTTCGTTATAGTGCGCACTATGAGTCCGATTACGCAACATACGTATTGAACCCTCATTCTCTAATCGAGGCGCCGTTACGTGGAACCGCATTTCCTTTCCCGAAGAAATAACCTACCTCACGGCATCTCTATGAAAGGTGACGAGGCGTTAGGTTTGACTGGCCCGTCCACGCGTCTGTAACGGCTGCCCGATCTTCCAAAGCATGCTTGTGTCGATCTCAAGCTCGACTCCAACCTTGCCCGCACCTGTGACTACGGTAGGATAAGAAAAAAGGGCGGTGTCGATCAGTACAGCGATCTTCTGGAGACCGAATGGTGATACGCTTCCTGACGGGTAGCCGAAGAGATCGAGTACCTGTTCTTTCTGAGCAAGCTCGGCTCGTTTCCATCCATACGTGCCAGCAACCGCTTTCATGTCAATCTTTGAAGGTGATGGCAGCAAAACGGCACAAAGGTGGCGCGCAGGATGAGACCGGCGCATCACATCGTTCGCTTTCTGCTCGGCAATAATCATCGTCTTTGCAACGCGCCCCACGGGAACGCCGATAGCAGAGGCTAAATCGGAAGGAGATGTAATAGGGGTGGCGAACTCACTATAGCGCCACAATCGTACCGTCGACGCTCCGATCTGGTGCAGTTCAGCAAGTACGTTCGGATGAACGTCCAACATAGTCGTTTCCTTCCGGTTCACCTGGTAGGACGATCGAGGATAGCTGTTTCAGCGACTGCGAGTACAGCCCTCTTGCGAGTAAGTTTCAGGCGGTTCGCTCCAAAAGCTGCCTAATGCGGCGGCGACCCTCGTTCCCAAAAATACTGAAGTAAGCCTCCAGGCACTTATCGCTATCGAGCATGAAAGGAGCATCATATTTGGTGATATGCCGAATAGCCAAGGCTGGAACCGTTGTGTCGAGCGGTCGAAACATCCTGTTGTGCAAACCGGGCTCCGGGCAACCTGGATAAAATTCACCGATCATGAAACCTTCCTGAATGAAGTCGGGCTTCAGCCGTTTTTGCAGTTGACCAATCCTGATGATCTCTCCTTCATCCTGTATTCCAGGAAGGGCAATGATAATGGCCTTATAGATCCAGTCGCCCGTTCGATCGTTGAAGGACTTTACGGGTTTCATCTGGCTGAAGACGGCGAGCATACGCGCCAAATCGTTTTCGATTTCGTCAACTGCAACAGCTTGCGACGCGGCAACCCGTAAAAGCCCCTTCGTCAGAGCCTCGGGAACGAAAGGGCAAACGCTCCCGTCCCGACCTAAATGAGGATGTGGATTGGAGAGGAATTCTGAGGCATACCGAGCAAATTTCTGAAGAGCTGCGTTTGCATACTCATCATAGGCGTTGTATCCCGCATCAATATTCTTTTCCAGAATTTCGCCCACTGTCATCAATGGACCAATCGTCCCGAAAGGTTGGCTGTAATCTTTCCAAATCTCTTTATTCATTTCGGATCCCTGGTTCGAAAAGCCACGTGCAAAACGGAAGGTCGGGCTCTTGCATGCCAGCTCGGGCGGCGGGCGAGCTGGTCGGGGGCCAATCAAGAGACCGACCTTCCATCGGAAGCGAAGCTCCCGAATTTTTGATAGCACTCGTAGTTACACTTGTGTAACTGTTTTTTTAAATGGATGTGAAAACAAGAGCGGGGGCTCGTGCACGATGAAGGTTAGTCTCACGACCGCCCGCAAATTCTTATATTCGTCGTAGTTATGAAGACATACATATGATAAATGTCGCCGCGATGGGATCCGGTAACAGGCTTTGGGTGAAAACAGAACGACCCATTGCGCAGAGGCGTGGCCGTGACGAAGACAACACGAAGAAAAATATATACGCCAGAACAGATCGACGTCGGCGTAAAGCATAAGCTTGAGAAAATTGACTCGTTTTTGTCAGATCTCTTTAGCGAAAATTCCGAAGAAAAACTATTCCTGAGGAATATTCTTGGATTGATGCTTAAAGTATATCATATGGACGCCAATAACAAACCCATGACGAAGATGCAGGCGTGTCGCTATCTGCCTTTCAAAAACCAGACTGTTTGCCAAAAGTATGTCGAGGCAGCGCATTTGCGTGGGTTCATCGACATCACTCGGGATAAAACGGACAAACGGCGTCTGATTGTTGTTCCAAAGGAGCCGTTGGTTGTCTATGTCAATGAATATATAGCTGACTTCCTTGATGACTGCCGTAGAGCGATTGACAGTGCCGCTCAAGTAGCTACGCTTCCTGAGGAAGGGATGGCAACGGCAAGTTCTTCATCTATTGATAAATCGCCAGCGTCTTCTGGGGCACCTGTGGGTTCCTCTCAAAAGAGAGTCGATCGAAAAGCCAGGAAATTTTAGCGAGTTTTATTGTGGGAAAGCAAAAGTAAGAAGCCGGTCTCGCGCGCGTTTATCCTTTCATCAATCAAATGTTTCCTCCGTAAACAAGCTTCATCGAGGTAACCCGCTTCGCTTAACCGGCCTGACGGCCGGTGCAGGCGCTGCTAGGGGGAGCGGCTGTATCGTCGTTTCGGCCAAGAAACTGCGCGGGAAGTTCGGCGGCATCCTCAGCCTTATCACCTTGGCATTTACGCTATCTTTTTAGGCGAGGCGGAAACCGCTGACGCGGTCCTCCATCTCTTGGTCGAGACAGTGTGACCTGCCACTGAATTTTCATCCGGCGTCTGACCTGCCACTGAGAATTTCTGAACCGCTCCCAAACGTTGGACCACCGGATGCTAGAGTTTTC
>NZ_NWTA01000048.1:0-11443 GCF_002531955.1 Rhizobium sp. M10
CGGTCGCGGTCGATCTGCCGGGGCACGGCGCCTCGTCGCCCGTCGACGGTGATGTGCTTGCCAAGATAGCCTCGGCCGTCAGCGCCGCGCTCCGGGATCTCGCGCCCGGCAGGCTCCATCTCGTCGGCCATTCCTTCGGCGGCGCCGTCGCCGCACGGATCGCCGCCGCCCAGCCGTCGCGCGTGGCGTCGCTGACATTGATCGCGCCGGTCGGCTTGAGCCGGCAGATGAGCCGCGACTTCCTGGTCGACTTCGTCGCCGCCGAACGGCGCCGGCCGCTTCTGAACGTGCTCGAGCGGCTGTTTGCCGATCCCTCCAAGATCACCAACGACATGGTCGAAGGAACCCTGCGCTTCAAACGTCTCGAAGGCGTGCCGGAGGCATTGACGGCAATCGCCGACACCATCGCCGGAGAAGACGGCCAGTTGCTGTCGATCCGTGAGACGCTTGCCGGTCTTAACTGCCCCGTCATGCTGATCTGGGGCGAACAGGACCAGATCGTGCCCGTCCCAGACGCCGGCACCCTCCCGGCAAACGTCACCCTGCGCATCCTGCCCGATACCGGCCATATGCCGCAAATGGAGGCATCCGCCACCGTCAACCAGGCAATCCTCGAAAATATCAGGAAAGCCTCACAATAATCGGGCTGGGCCCGACAAAACGAACCTAACCATCAAATCGGGAGTACATCCATGTCTCAACGTTTGTCAGGAAAGCGCGTCCTCCTAACCGGAGGCGTAGCAAATATCGGCCTTGCCATTCTAGAGGCTTTTGTTGCCGAAGGTGCAACCGTTTCTGTGGTCGATATCGACGCTGCCAAGGGCAGCGAAGTCGAAAAGCGGTTCGGCGACCGCGTTCGGTTTTTCAAGGCGGATATTTCGCAGGAAGACGAAATCAAGGCGGCAATCGACCAGTCGGTCGCCTGGATGAAGGGGATGGACACGCTCTGCCTGAATGCCGGCATCCAGCTTTCCGGCAGGGTCGAAGACTTTTCCACGCGTGACTGGGACAAGGTGTTCACCATCAATGTCCGCGCCAATTTTATCTTCGCCAGGGAGTCGGTGAAACATCTGCGGGCCGCCGGCAAGTCTTCCATCGTGATGATGTCCTCGCTCGCCGGCAAGCGCGGCGCCCCGGGCCTGGTCGGTTACTCCTCGTCCAAGGCCGCGATCATCGGCCTCACAACCACGCTCGCAATCGAACTGGCGCGCGACGGTATCCGGGTCAATGCCGTGTGCCCGGGATGGATCGACACGCCGTTCAACCAGCCGGTCATCGATTTCATCGGGGGTCGGGAAAAGCAGGAATCGCTGGTCCCGATCGTCATTCCGCTTGGGCGGCAAGCCACGCCCCAGGAGGTCGCGCCGCTCTTCGTCTATCTCGCCTCCGACGAGGCTTCCTACGTGACGGCCCAGGCGATCAACGTCGACGGCGGCATCTACAACTGATTGCGGGCAACGATCGAAAGCACAGAAAGGCGAGAACATGATCAAGTTGATTTCACATGAGGCGGCTCTCAAAGCCCTTGAGGCCGGCGCAGCCAAAGCAAGAGAGCTCGGCGAGCCTTCTTCCTTGGCGATCGTCGATGCCGGCGGCAATCTGCTTGCCTTCCTGCGCGCCGACGACGCTGCGCTGTCGACCGTCGAAATCGCGCAGGGCAAGGCGTACACCGCTCTTGCCCTGCGCTCGCCCTCCGGCAACTGGCTGGAGCTGGTCCAGCCGGGCGCCGCGCTCTACGGGCTGGATGCCCTCGGCGGGCGCCGGCCGTTCGTTGTTTTCGGTGGCGGCCTGCCGGTGCGCGACGGAAAGACCGTCATCGGAGGAGTGGGCGCCTCGGGCGGGCCGGTGGAGGCCGATATCGCCATTGCTGAAGTGATGGTGGCGGTGCTGCAAGCTGGTTAAGCGTGCCTGACACGCTCGAACCAGGGGCGCCGCCGCCATTGAGGCGGCAGCGCCCCAACTTTCCATGGCTGGCAATGGGAATACGTCCCCAAGCCGAACAATCAGGATGATATCATGTCTGAGCACTCTATCCGCCTCGAATGGAAGGCAGCGCCGCACGCGCAACAACCGGCAACCTACAGCCGGGATCATAAGGCGACATATAGCGCGCAGGTCTCGGTGGCGGTGTCTGCCGCGTCTGCCTATCTCGGAAACAGCGAACTTGCCGATCCGGAGCAGCTTCTCGTCAACGCCCTGGCAAGCTGCCACATGCTCTACTTCCTGGCGATCTGCGAGGGGAACGGCTATATCGTCAGCAGCTACGAGGATGATGCCGTCGGCAAGGTATCGAAGAACCCGGATGGATCTTTCTGGGTATCGGATATCATTCTCCATCCCAAAACATCCTTTAGTTCGCAGAAACAGCCCGATCGCGAAACGCTGTCTCGACTGCATCATCGGGCTCATAAAGGATGCTTCATCGCAAATTCGATCAAAACCCACGTGTCGATCGAACTGGGCTGACCTCCAACGGCAGCGGTGGTCGTACACGTTTTCTCATTGTCGAAAGGAAGGTGCGGAATGAAAGATAAGCTTGTTGTTGTCGCCACGGTAACGGCGCACGAAGGAAAACATGAGCAGCTTCGCGAGGCGCTCCTCACCCTGATCCCGATCGCGCAAACGGAGCCGGGATTCGTCCAGTATGATCTCCATGAATCGCTGGAGCGCCCGGGCGAGTTCGTCTTCTACGAGATCTGGGAGGACGAGCAATCGCTGGAAGTCCACAACAATACCGAGTCAATGAAGGCGTTCGGCGCCCGCGCCGGTCAATGGATCCAGTCGGTCAAGTTGGACAAGTACAAGCGCATCTCCTGACCCGGCCCACAGGCTCCCGGCGCAAGACTGCCACGGGCTGCACATGACAAAGCCACACCCGATCAATCGGCACCGATCGGGTGGTCTTCGGCTGGAAGACCACCCGAAAGCAGTCCGTATTGTCCCGCAACTTTCTGCGCCAGCTGGGCCACGACGCCATTCAAGTGCGTTTCGGGACGTTTGATAAAGCTTGCCGTGAACGCCATGGTCGGCATTGTGTGGCCGACAGTCGTCAGCACCCGCAGCTTGCCGCTTGCCAGGTGATCCGAGACGACCTCGACAGGTATGGCGGCAATTCCAATACCATCAAGGGTCATGCGAACGATCGAAGACAGCGAGGAGTTCGGAAACAGCCGGACGCGCTGCTGATGGGCCCTATTGAAAAGCTCCGTGAGTTCCCGAAAAGGTTGGGTCTGTCGTGCAAAGGTGATGATCGGAAATGCCGTGAGCTCCTCCAGCGTCACGGCCTCCGGCCCCAAGGGGAAGCCCGCCGGAACCACCCAGTTCAGGGGATATTCGCAAAGCGGCAGATTGGCGACGTTTCCTGAAATCACCGGTCCCATGAGGAATGCGACATCGATGCTGTTTTCCTGAAGGGCGGCTGCGAGGTTGGCGGACCCGTCGACGTTGATTTCTAGTGTGATGGACGGGTATTCATGGTTCAGTCGCTTTAGCAATTCCGGCAGCCATGTGTGGACGATGGTGTCCGATACACCGAGCTGCACGGTCCCCTCCAAGGCATTCGCGCCGGCCACGGCGAGCACCATTTCGGTCCGGAGCGCCAGCATGCGCTCTGCATATTTCAGAATTTCACGCCCTTTGACCGTGAGACGGCTGCCACGCTTGTCCCGCTCGAACAGCCGCACCTTGAGCTCCTGTTCAAGCTGCGCAATGCGCGCGGAAACCGCCGGCTGCGTGGTGTGGAGCTTTTCGGCGGCACGGTGGAAGCCGCCCGTCTGAGCCACAATACAGAAGGTCTCCAAGGTGCGCAGGTCAATCATCAGGCCCACCTGTTCTCAACAACAACGGGTAACCATTGACGACTATGAGACCGGATGCAAGCTGCCTCGGCGAGAGGATAGGCAATCTCCTCGCCTGTGTCACGAGACCGAGTCTTCGCACTATAGGGCTGGCGCCTCGAACCGGAACGTCCCGTTCAGAAGATTCTCGTCGCGTATATCCGTGATCAGCATGCATCCAGGACTATGGGTCACTGCGATCGGCGGCTTAGCCTGCGCCAAAGCCACCTGCGGCGTGACGCCACACGCCCAGAAGACAGGCACTTCACCTTCCTTGACCGGAACGCTGTCGCCGAAGTCGGGATGGGACAAATCGCTGATCCCAATCGCCAGGGGATCACCGAAATGCACCGGCGCCCCATGGACCTGCGGCATTGCCGCTGTAATTTCGATCGCCCTTATGGCATCGGCCGGCTTCATCGGTCGCATCGAGACCACGAACTGCCCGGAGAACGGGCCAGCCGATACGCAATCTATATTCGTCCTGTACATCGGTACATTCGAACCGAGTTCGATATGACGAACGCCAATGCCCGCGTTCAAGAGAGCCCACTCGAAGGAAAACGAACAGCCGATCAAGAAGGAAACGAAATCATCCCGCCAGATGTGGCGGATATCGGCGATCTCCTCCACCAGCCTTCCGTCGCGGAAAACCCGGTAACTCGGAACATCGGACCGGATGTCGATGTTCTTACCGGCCTTGGCGAGGGACGGATCGCCGGGATTTCCGACGGCGAGCAACGGGCATGGCTTGGGATTTTCCAGGCAAAACCTCAGAAAATCGGTCGCCCACTGCTTTGGCAGGATCACCAGGTTTCCTTGCGCAAAACCTGGGGCCAACCCGGAAGTCTGCCCGGCGATCGCGCCAGTCCTGACATCGTGGCGAATCTGCTCCGGCTGACGATCCAGCACCGTTTCAAGCCTGTCCATCACCAGGTCCCTGTTCTCATGCACACACTTGTGCAAGAACTCGCGATTCCAGGCCCTTTCGTCAAATCTCCATATTCGATGACCCGAGATAGATTCTGCTGATCACGCAACGTAAGCGGCTCTTAGCTGGTTGATGCCAATCGTTTCCGGCGCCGCTGATAGAACTGCGTTATCAGACCCCATCGCCAACGACGATTTGACCTCCGGCCGGTCTGGCAGGAAAATCCGCAGTGAAACACCATGATTGGGAGGTCATTCGTGTCATCACTCCTGGGAATGGCGGCGGTTGCCGCAAGCTAAGACGAATTGCCATCTGCGAATTTGTCCGTAACCCCGAGAGCTCGAAACCGCGATCCAACTCCGCTGCAATTCTCATTTCAAACGATTTGAGGAGCGCACTTCGGCGCGGCAAATTTCCAAGTAAAAACAATAACATATACCTAGTTTTACTTGGTTGACAGGCGCCGAATACGGAGCAATACTCCCTCATCAACCTAACGAACGTTAGGTTGATCAATAAACCAAGGGGAGCAGTGGTGGCGGGCAACGCCCCTTCTGCAGTCTGTTTCAACATTGTCAGAAGGGAGTCAGCGATGACCGACAAAACGTCTCTATCCATCACCCGCCGCCAGACTTTGAAGTTCGGGGGCGCAGCTCTATCCGCGTCTCTCTTTGCCCCAGCCGTCATCAGGAGCGCATGGGCAGCGGAAGAGCCAATCACTTTGCTGACGTGGGAGACCTATGACGAACCGGAGTGGATCGCGGAATGGCAGGCGGCCCACGGGACCGAAATCAAGCCGGTGATCATCTCCTCGCTCGATGAAGTATTCGCCCAGCTTCAGTCCGGCGCCGTGAAGCCCGATGTCATCTATTCGGAGGCCTCGACAGCGGGCCGGCTGAAGAAGGCGGGCCAGATCACTCCGTTCGATATCTCGAAGGTCCCCAATATTTCCAACATCCTGCCCGGGCTGAACTGGCGCGAGCCGCTGACGGTCGACGGCGCACTGATGGGCATCCCCCTGCACTGGGGAACGCAGCCCCTGCAGTATAACGCCGATGCTATCAAGTCTGCGCCGACGAGCTGGGCCGCCCTTTGGGACAAGACCTATCAGGGGAAAGTCACGATATTCGATGACGCGACCGTCACGATCCCCATGGTCGCGCTATATGTCGGTGCGAAAAATCCGTTCAATTTGACCGAGGACGAGTTCACCCTCGTCACCAATGCGTTGCGGGAGCTGCGAGCCCAGGTGCGCGTGGTCACCCGAGGCTTCGACGATGCCGCAAACGTCTATGCCTCGGGCGAAGCGATTCTCGGCTACTGCCACAATGTGACCGTCGTCAACATCCTGAAGAAGAAAGGGCTCAACGCCAAATATTCCCTGCCGAAGGAAGGCACGCCTGCCTGGATCGAAGGGACCTTTGTCACCCCGAAAGGACAGCGTGACGTCGTCTACAAATTCCTCAATGACACCATGTCTGCGAAGTGGCAGGCGCGGTTCATGAAATTTTCGGGAAGCAACGGCGTTTTGACGCCGGTGGCGGCGCGCGAAGCCGGTCTGACTGAAGACGAGCTGAAGAACACCAATATTCTCGACTCCGATGATCCGAGCTTCAAGGACAATCTCGTCTTCTTCAAAGAACCCGAGGATGTCGAACGTCGTATTCAGCTCTGGAATGACTTCCTGGCCGGCACGCTCTGACGCCCGCAATCCAGCTGGAGAACGACAATGGGAACACATGAAACCGGCTCCGTGCTTTCGCTCGTCGGCGTTTCGAAAACCTATGATGGCGCCCAAAAACCGGCACTTGACCAGGTGTCTTTCTCGGTCAAGCCCGGGGAGTTCTTTTCGATCCTCGGGCCGAGCGGCTCTGGAAAGACGACAATTCTAAGGACGGTGGCCGGTTTCGAAAAGCCTGATACCGGTCAAATCGTCATGGCAGGCGAGGTGGTCAACTCAGTCGCTCCGAACAAGCGCGATGTCCGAACCGTGTTCCAGAGCTATGCCCTTTTCCCGCACCTCACGGTGCGGGAAAACGTCGAATATCCGCTCCGGATGAAGGGCGAGGCGAAGCCGACCCGGCGGACAAAAGCCGAGGAAGCGCTGGCGCTTACCGAAATGGCGACGTTTGCCGATCGGTTTCCGCACCAGCTTTCCGGCGGCCAGCGTCAGCGCGCTGCGCTGGCTCGGTCCATCGTATCGCGACCGAGACTTCTGCTTCTCGACGAACCGCTCGCCGCTCTCGATCTCCGCTTGCGCCAGCAAATGCAACACACATTGGTGGCGCTGCAGAAAGAGCTCGGCATCGCATTCATGTATGTGACGCACGACCAGGGCGAAGCCCTGTCGATGTCCGACCGCGTCGTCGTCCTGCAGGACGGCAAGATTGCCCAGCTCGCCACCCCCCGCGAAATATACTTTGCCCCGCAAAACGAGTTCGTTTCGCGTTTCGTCGGCCGCTCCAATCTCGTCGCCGTCAATTTCGAACCGTCCGATACCGGATTCGTGGGACGCGTGGAGGGGATCAAGGTTCCGGGACTGACTGCCAAAAAGGGCGGAACGGCGCGGATGGCGATCAGGTACGAAGCGATACAGGTGAAACCGCTCGATGAGGCGGAAGGGGCGCCCGACACCATTCCCGGCGTCGTGGAAGACGTCCTTTTCCTTGGCACCAACTGCGAGGTGAACGTCCGCTGCGGCGGCGTCAATCTCATCGGCACGGTACCGGCAGTGCGCCACTCGACATTCACGGTGGGCCAGCCGGTCAAGGTCGCCTTCGATGCAGCAAACACGCAGGTCTTCCATGACTGAGATCATTGCACCGGCACTGCCCGCACGCGCCGCTGCGCGGCATGCACGTTTTCCGCTGGGCCTTCGCCTTTCGAGCGTGCCGGTATTGGCGTGGCTGTTTCTGATCGTTGTCCTGCCGAACGTGCTTCTGGTCGGAATAAGCTTCCTGAAGAGCTCGGCGGGCGTCATCATCTTCGAGCCGTCGCTGGTCAACTATTCGAGGATGTGGAATTCGGCGGGCTTCTGGGTCCTGCTGATCAGAACGCTCTCGTTCAGCTTCTTTGCCTGCATATTCGCGACCCTCATCGCTTATCCGCTCGCTTTCTATGTCGGGCGCGTCGCCAAACGGAACAAAGCGCTTCTGACGATGCTGATCGTCCTGCCTCTCTGGATCAGCCTGCTCATGCGGATCTTTGCATGGCGCGTCATCCTTGGCCAATCCGGTGTTCTCAACGGCTTTCTGGTCTCGAGCGGGATTCTCGATGCTCCGTCCGAGGCGTTTCTCTACAGCCCAAGTTCCGTCATCATCGTCTTCGCTTACATTTCGGTGCCTTTTATCTTCATTTCCACCATGGGCGCTTTCGAGAAGATCCCAAACGATCTGATTGAAGCCTCGGAGGATTCAGGGGCGACGGCGCTACAGACATTCCGTCATCTGATCTGGCCCCTGACACGCCGAAATCTGGCAATTGGCTTTTCGCTCGCCTTCCTCGTGACCGTTGGCGATTTCGTCACACCGGCAATGATCGGCGGTATCGACGGAACCACACTGGGCGTCGTCATCTCGACCCAATTCGGCTTTGCGAACAACTGGCCCTATGGGGCTGCGGTTGCCGTCGCCCTGATGCTGAGCGTCGTGGTGCTTCTCGGCATCATCATCGCCCTGACCCCGGTGCGGGGGGTCATGGTCGGCGGAGAAAGCGATCAGTCCCCATCGTCGAACGGGGCAAGCTCGACCGGCTTCGGCCGGCGTTTGGGAGGGATCGGCTATATCGCGGCCATTGCTTATCTCTATGCGCCGCTCGCCATCATCATCCTCTTCTCGTTCAACTCCGCAAACCTTCAAACGCTTCCGTTGGAAGGGTTGACGCTGCACTGGTACCACCAGCTCTTGAACGATGCTTCCTTGATCGAAGCGGCTCAGCGCTCGGTGATCGTGGCAGCATGCGTGGTTTCCATATCGGTCCTGGTCGGAACGATATTTGCGCTGATTGTCCACTACGCCAAGCTGAAGGGTGCCCGCTTCTATGAAATGGTGTTCGCGCTTCCGATCGCTACACCGGGCGTCGTGCTGGGGATCGAGATGGTTCTCGGAACGGAGATCTTCGGAATTCCCTCAGGCATCACCCGCATCGTCATTGGACAGATGAGCTTCGTCATGCCGGTGACCTTTCTGCTGCTGCTCGTTCGGCTTCGCCGACTCGATCCCAGCCTCATGGAAGCATCGTTGGATCTTGGAGCGAGCCGCTGGCAAAGCTTCGTGCATGTGCTGTTTCCAATGATCAAGGGAACGATCCTGGCCGGCGCGTTTCTCGGCCTGACCCTTTCGGCAGACGATGTCATGGTGACCCTGTTCCTGTCGGGCGGAGCACCGACCCTGCCGATCTGGGTTTTCAACCAGATGCGCTTTGGCTTCACGCCATCGGTCAACGCGGTGTTCTCGATCCTGCTGATCATGTGTCTTGTCATCGTCACGATCGGCAACTGGAAAACTGCCGCGAAGCACGCCCGCGCAGCCCGCTGACGAGCAGCGAGATGGGTTCTCGTCGACCAGGACGGGGCGGTAACGACAATCGGATGAGCGCCGTTTGATGCGTCATCCGCCCAAGGATGCGTTTTCTAAAGAAGGAGACTGCGATGGTGGAAAGACTGGATTGGCCGATGAGCGGCATCGAGGGATTTGACCGAGGCTTCTCGACGGTCAACGGCGTGAGGCTGCACCATGTCAGCGGAGGGCGTCCAGACGGCGAGGTGGTCGTATTGTTCGCCGGATTCCCCCAGAGCTGGTACGCGTGGCGTAAAATCCTGCCGGCGCTCGCCGCCAAATACCGGGTCATTGCCCTGGATCTCCCCGGACAAGGTGATTCAGATCGCCCGGTTGGCGGCTGCGATACGAAAGGCATTGCCAAGATCGTGCGCGGCCTTGTCGAAAAACTGGGTGCCGATCGGCACTACCTTGTCGCCCATGATATCGGCGCCTGGGTCGCCTATCCCTACGCAGCGCTTTACGGAAACAGCGTTCTTGGTTTGGCCATTCTCGATACGGGAATCCCCGGCATCAGTCTTCCCGATGCTCTGCCCTGGTCGCCCGAAGTCGCCTGGCGCACGTGGCACGTTGCCTTTCACAACGTCCCCGACTTGCCGGAGGCGCTCATTGAAGGTCGGGAAGACATCTATCTCAACTGGTTCCTGCAACGCAAAGCGGCCAATCCGCAAGTGTTTTCCGAAAGCGATTTCGACGAATACCTGCGCGTTTTCCTCTATGGCGGCCTGAAGGGTGGTCTTGCCTATTACCGGGCAGTGTCGTTATCGGCGGAGCAAAACCGGGAGCTTGCCGCCAAGGGAAAGCTTGAAATGCCGGTCCTGGCCGTGCGCGCCGATCAAGGTTCCATGCCTGACCTCGTCGCACAACTGCAGAAGATCGCGACCAATGTCCGTGGAACCGCGATCGAAAACTGCGGCCACTATCTGGCAGAAGAACAACCGGACGCGCTGGTGCGCGAGCTCCTGCAGTTTTTCAGGTGAACCCGTATCGACAACCCATCCTGCCCAAGAGGGATGGGTTGTTCCGGCTGCGGTTGATCGCGGTGATCGACCGCAGCCCGCCGTTTCAGCGCCGACGACGGTGCGAACGGCACGCATCAACATATGCCGCAGAGATCACAAAGGAGGGAAGCAATGTCTGGTTTGCAGCTACCACAGGACAAGCTGATCGAGGTCTACCGCAACATGCGGATGATCCGCCGCTTCGAAGAGCGGGTGATGGACGAGATGGCAAGCGGCGACATTCCCGGCAACACCCATCTTTATGCCGGTGAGGAGGCAAGCGCCGTCGGGGTCTGCCTGCATCTCGACGAGGGCGACTACATCTCCTCCACCCATCGCGGCCATGGTCATTCGATCGCCAAGGGCGTCGACATCGACAGCATGATGGCGGAACTGTTCGGCAAGGCGAGCGGCACCTGCGGCGGCAAGGGTGGGTCGATGCACATCGCCGACCTGCGCAAGGGCATGCTCGGCGCCAACGGCATCGTCGCGGCAGGCGCGCCGATCACCTGCGGCGCAGCCCTGAGCGCCAAGCTTCTCGGCACCAGGCACGTCGCCGTCGCCTTTGCCGGTGACGGCGCGATGAACGAGGGCGTCATGTCCGAGAGCTTCAACCTTGCCAAGATCTGGATGCTGCCGATCGTCTTCGTCATCGAGGACAACGGTTTCGGCGAAGCCACCGCCAACGCGCATGTCTCCGCCGGCAGCTTCACCCGCCGCGCCGAAAGCTTCGACATCCCCGCCATCGAGGTCGACGGGACGGATGTGTTCAGCGTCTATGAGGCGGCCGGTCAAGCCGTTGCCCGCGCCCGCAACGGTGGCGGGCCGACGATGCTGCACGTCCATGTGCCGCGCTATTACGGCCACTATAGCGGCGATCCCGACAACTACCGCACACCGGAGGAAAAGGCGGCGATGCGCCGGGAGCGCGACTGCCTGGTCAACTTCCGCAAGCGGGTCGCCGAGGTGTCGCTGCTCGAGGCGGCCGAACTCGACGCCGTCGATCGGGCGGTTGACGCCGAAATCAACCGCGCCGTCGCTGCCGCGCGCGCCGCACCCTTCCCGCCCTTGTCGGCTCTGACCACCGACGTCTACGTCAAGTATCTGTAAGGACGACGA
>NZ_NWTA01000049.1:0-11105 GCF_002531955.1 Rhizobium sp. M10
TTCTCTCTCAGGATCGACTCTGGACCCCAAATCCACCTTGACAACCAACACAGATTCTCATCCGGCTGCAGCCGTCGACGCAAACCGGACAGCAGTGCCTCGAGCCGAGCATCCACACCGCATCCATCAGCAGCAGCCGCATGGATCCCAGGCTCAAAGGCCTGGGATGACGGAGAGTGTGGTTGGCGTTCTCGCCAAACTCGCCGCCCGCGTACAGAGACACACTACAACCGGTGCTTCATTGGGCCAGCCTTACCACGTCCGCCTCACCTGTATTTCAGCACCAATGGTGCGATACGCCCGGAAGTGCGGGCATTGCGAGCGCCTGCTTATCGCCGCATCCGCAATGGACCCAGCCGGCTGAGCGACATCAGGATCTCAGCTCTTTCCAGGCCGCATCCAGCGCCAGCTTGGTAATCCTGGCCATCTCGTCCACCTCCGCGTGGCTGATGACGAGTGGCGGCGAGGCCAGCATGCGGTCGCCGGTGGCGCGCAGCACGAGGCCGTTCGCCAGTGCGTGGTTGCGCACCAGCGCACCGACCTGATCGGGCTTGTCATAACGCGTGCGCGTGCTCTTCTCCGCGGCCAGCTGCAGGCCGCCCATCAGGCCGATGCTAACGGCCTCGCCGACCAGGTCATGGTTCGCGAGCGCTGCCCAGGCGCTGCCGAAATAGGGGCCGATATCGTCGCGCACGCGTTCGACCAGCCCTTCCGCCTCGATGATGCGGAGGTTATCGAGGGCGGCGGCCGCACAGACCGGGTGGCCGGAATAGGTGAAGCCGTGGTTGAACTCGCCGACCTCGTTGATCAGCACGTCGGCAATCCTATCGCTGACGAGCACGCCGCCGATCGGCAGGTAGCCGGAGGAAAGCCCCTTGGCGATCGGCGCAAGATCCGGCTCGACGCCGAAATGCTGGTGGCCGAACCAGGCGCCCAGCCGGCCGAAACCGCAGATCACCTCGTCGGTCACCAGCAGGATATTGCGCGCCTTGCAGATGCGGTCGATCTCCGGCCAATAGGTTTCCGGCGGGATGATGACGCCGGCAGCCCCCTGCACCGGCTCGGCGACGAAGGCGGCGACGTTTTCCTCGCCCAGTTCATCGATCTTCGCGTCGAGTTCGCGGGCGACCTTCAGCCCGAATTCATCAGGCGAGAGATCGCCGCCATCGCCGTACCAATAGGGCTGGCCGATATGGACGATTCCAGGGATCGGCAGGTCGCCCTGCTCGTGCATGTATTTCATGCCGCCGAGACTGGCGCCGGCGACGGTCGACCCGTGATAGCCGTTCTTTCTGGCGATGACGATCTTCTTCGACGGCTTGCCGACGGCGCTCCAATAGACGCGAGCCATGCGGAACCAGGTGTCGTTCGCCTCCGAACCGGAGCCGGTGAAGAAGATATGGTTGAAACGCGCGCCGGCGTGCGACGTCACCTTCTGCGCCAGCAGCGCCGTCGGCGTCGAGGTCGTGCCGAAGAAGGTGTTGTAATAGGGCAGCTCGTTCATTTGCCTTGCGACGGCCTCAGCGATCTCGCGGCGGCCATAGCCGATATTGACGCACCAGAGGCCGGCGAAGCCATCGAGATATTTCCGGCCGCGATCATCGAAGATGTAAACGCCCTCGCCGCGCTGGATGACGCGGGCGCCATCGGCATTCAGCTTCTTCATGTCGGCGAAGGGGTGCAGATGATGGGCTGCGTCGATCGCGGCAAGGTTCGAGGGCGGGTAAGTATCGGGCATGGCTAGAGCCTTTCCTGGTTAGATTGAAGCATTCTGTTGGCTCAAACGGAGTCGGATGGTCGACCGGCCGGCGCGCGTCGTAGCCCGGCTCTACGGCCAAGCCGGCCGGTCGATCAGCCGGCCCGTTTCAGCCAACCCTCCTGCAGATTTGCCTGGCAAATCTGCAAGACTTGGGAAGCGCCGGACGCACTTATCGCTTCGCCATGGCGAAGCGGTGCGGCCGGTGGGCCGGGCATGTTTCCGCCAGGATCAGAGGCGATCGGCTCGGACGTACCTTGGGGTATGCCCGTCGCCAATCGCCTCTGATCCTGACGAAAACCTGCTCCGGCAGAATGCTTCAATCTAACCAGGAAAGGCTCTAGTGAAAGACCCTCGCGGATTGAAAGGCTGCTATCGATGGGATAGGAGCTTGGCCTTGTCCCGGAGGATTTTCAAGGTCATGGCGAGCGACAGGATGGACGGCAAGACCGGTGGCGACCCGCGTTTCGAGATCCTGATCGTCGGCATGAACGGCGAGCTGCGCGGCAAGCAGCTTCCATCAGGCGCCGAAGGCAAGGTCTGGGGCGGCGAGATCCGCCTGCCGACGTCGACGCAGTCGCTCGATATCTGGGGTGACGACAATGACGACATTACCGGCCTGTCGCTGACGATCGGCGATCCCGACGGCATGGCCGTCGCCGACCGGCGCAGCCTTGCGCCGATGCCCTGGGCGCCGGAGGGCTCGATGCAGGTGCTCGCCACCATGCATGAATTCGACGGCAGCCCGAGCTTCATGGATCCGCGCGCCATCCTCGCCTCGGTGGTCGAGCGCTATCGCAGCCGCGGGCTGACGCCTGTCGTCGCCACCGAGCTGGAATTCTACGTGATGTCAGCGGACTGGCGCGAAACCGGGCGTCCCTCCCCGCCCGAAAGCCTTACCTATCGCGGCGAACCGAACGGCTTTCAGCTCTACGACATGAGCGCCGTCGATGCGCTCGAGGACTATCTGCAGACACTCAAGGCTTACGCCAAGGCGCAGGGACTGCCGGCGGATGCGACGACGGCGGAATTCGGCCCGGGCCAGTTCGAGGTCAATCTCATGCATCGCGCCAATGCGCTGGCCGCCGCCGACGATTGCCTCTATCTCAAGCGCATCGCTGAACAGGCGGCGCGCCGCCACGGGCTCAAATCGACCTGCATGGCCAAGCCCTATTCCGAGCATGCCGGTTCCGGTCTGCATGTGCATGCCAGCGTCCTCGACAGCCAGGGCCGCAACATCCTCGATGCCAAGGGCGGCGAGCCGAAGCTGTTGAAATCGGTCACGGCAGGTCTGCTCGACAGCATGCGCGCGGCGCAGCTGATCTTCGCGCCCTTCGCCAATTCCTACCGCCGCTTCCAGCCGGGCTCGTTCGCACCGGTCGATCTGACCTGGGGCAGCGGCCATCGCGGCACAGCGATCCGCATCCCTGACAAGGACGGGCCGGCCGCGCGTATCGAGCACCGGGTCGCCGGCGCCGATGCCAATCCCTATCTGCTGCTCGCGGCAATCCTCGGCGGCATGCTGAATGGGCTCGACCGGGAACTCGACCCCGGCGAGGAGACAACGCCTTCATACACGCCCGCGAATACGGCGCGGCTGACACATGATTTCCTCAGCGCGGTCGAGACGTTCCGCATCTCGCCCTTTATCGCCGACATCTTCGGCACACGCTACCAGGCACTCTACGGCCACACCAAGCGCAAGGAAGCGCTGGCGTATCTCAGCACCGTGTCGGATTTCGACTACCGCACCTATCTGCCGCGGCTCTGAGCTTATGCCGCAGCCGACTTACGCAGCCGGCTCGCGGCGTTCGTCCTCATTCACCTGAGCGGCCAGCCCCTGCTTGACGAGGACTTTCAGTTCCCCCGGATGCAGCCGGATCGAGACGTCGCGTGCGAGCGGCAGCAGCTCGCCGTCCATGACGCAATTGGCCTTGGAGCGCAGTTTCGGGAAGTGCAGGTGCACTTCGGCCGGGTGCATGACCATGACGTCGGCATTCTCGCGGACCTTGCCGCGCAGCATGTCGATGGCAAGGCGGGCGACACCGAGGGGCTTCAACGGATTTGCCGTATAGAAGCCGAGTTCGCCGCTTCTGAGATTATCGGCGTAGAGCAGCGCGTTCTCGCCGAATGGATTGTTGGAGACCGAGACCGCGGACACCCAGCGGCGCTCGCGCATCCCGCCCGCCTCGAACTCGACCTCGAACTCGGGCGGATTGAAGATCACTCCGAGAGCGGCCTTTGTGCTCGCCCGGATCTTGCCCAGCCTGGAACGATAGCTGTAGGCGTTGCGGTAGCGCACCATGCGGGCATGCAGGCCGGCGGAAAACTGGTGGATGAACGGCCGGCCATTGGCGCTGGCAATATCGACATTGTCGATCTCGCCGGTCGCAAGCACATCGAGGGCCTGCCAGATATCGAGCGGCACGCGCAGCGAGCGGGCAAAGAGGTTCATCGTGCCGGCCGGAACGACGCCGAGGGCAATGCCGTTTTTCCAGGCGATCGATGCCGCCGCCGAAATCGTGCCGTCGCCGCCGCCGGCGACGATACCATCAATATCGTCGCGCTTGGCGGCCCGCTCCATGGCGGGAATGATCTCCTTGCCGGAGAAAACGATGGCTTCGAAATCATGTCCCGCTTCGCGGAAAGCTGCCTCCGCCCTCTTCTCGTAGGCCAGCATATCGGTGGTCCTGAAGGTGCCCCCGTCGCGATTGAAAAAGCCTACAAGCTTCATGAGGCCTCCCTTCTCTGGCGCGGAACTGCTCCTGCCTTGCTCCTGAGATGGTTGCGGTATCGGCGATTTCAAGCGCCGCCGCTTTTCCTCAGAAGAGCCAGAAATGCAAAAATTGCAATAGACATATGCACATAACAGGACGCTGCACTGCAAAAAATGCACTCGACGCCGGCAGGGACCTCACGGATAGATAGAGGTTCCCAATACCTCTCCACGTCCTGCCATTCCAAACGATCGGCCCGCCTCCGCGCCAGGGCCTTTGCCAAGCAGAGAACCGCCTCAAGGAGCTCTCGTGAGCCAGATCGCGATCAATGAACCCGTCGAAATCCAGCCGGATGCCGAGCTGCCGTCGGCGACGACCGTAGCCTTGGTTCAACTGGCGCTTGCCTGCGGCGGGTTCGCCATCGGCACCGGCGAATTCGCCATCATGGGACTGCTGCCCAATGTCGCCGAAACCTTCTCGGTGACGACGCCGCAGGCCGGCTATGTCATCAGCGCCTATGCGCTCGGCGTCGTCATCGGCGCACCGGTCATCGCCGTGCTCGCCGCCAAGATGGCGCGTCGCACGCTGCTGTTGACGCTGATGCTGGTCTTTGCCGCCGGCAACATTCTCAGCGCCGTCGCCCCGACCTTCGAGACCTTCACTCTGCTGCGTTTCGTCAGCGGCCTGCCGCATGGCGCCTATTTCGGCGTTGCGGCCCTGGTCGCCGCCTCGATGGTGCCGGTACATCGGCGGGCACGCGCGGTCGGGCGCGTCATGCTCGGATTGACGGTGGCCACCCTTCTCGGCACGCCGGCAACAACGCTCTTCGGCCAATCGCTCGACTGGCAGGTGGCATTTCTGACGGTCGGCGTCGTCGGCCTGCTGACGGTGGCGCTGATCTGGTTCCACGTTCCCAAGGACAGGGTTTCCGAAGGAGCGAGCTTCCTGCGCGAGCTTGGCGCCTTCCGCCGGCCGCAAGTCTGGCTGACGCTCGGAATCGCCGCCGTCGGCTATGGCGGCATGTTCGCCATGTTCAGCTATATCGCCTCGACCACAACCGAGGTGGCGATGCTGCCGGAAACTGCGGTTCCGATCATGCTGGTGCTGTTCGGCGTCGGCATGAACGCCGGCAATTTCATCGGCTCGTGGCTGGCCGACAAGTCGCTGCTCGGCACGATCGGCGGATCGCTCGTCTATAATATCGTCGTGCTGACCACCTTCTCGCTGACCGCCGCCAACCCCTACATGCTCGGCCTCTCGGTCTTCCTCGTCGGCTGCGGTTTCGCCGCCGGCCCGGCGCTGCAGACCCGGCTGATGGATGTCGCCGCCGATGCGCAGACGCTTGCCGCTGCCTCCAATCATTCCGCTTTCAACATCGCCAATGCGCTTGGCGCCTGGCTGGGTGGTCTCGTCATCGCCTGGGGCTACGGTTTTGCGGCAACCGGTTACGTCGGCGCCGCGCTCTCCTTCCTCGGCCTCTTCGTCTTTGCCGCGTCGTTCCGGCTGGAACGTCGCGGTCGGAGTCCGCAGGCCGTCTGAGCCATGAGTATGCGCACCCGCCCGGGGGGTGCGACATTCTGGCGTTAAGCATTTCCCCCGCTTGACTTATTCCGCGTTCGGGACCACCTAGCATGACACGTGGATGACACCTGTCTTCCACGGATTTCAACGGAGCCATCACTCAGATGCCAAGCGACAGTAGCAGTCGATTGCCTTTGCCGTACGCGGCCCTCGTGCGCTGACCGACTCCTGTCGGCTCGCCCGTCGGGACGCTACGGCGGATCGACGGAAAGGCGAGCCTCAATGAATATCAATCGCTTCCCACTTCGGGCAGGCCATGCCGCCCGTGCCTTCATCAACAACAGCCGCGGTGCAACGATCGCCGAGCGCGTCGACGCGTTGAACGCACTCACCGTCCAGGATGCCGGCCGCGTGCTGACCGGCATGCCGCTGGACTATGCCGTCAACATCCTCGACCGGCCGGAGCTGCGCAACGCGGCACAGATCCTGGCGCTGTTGAGCGCCGAGGATGCCGCACGGCTGCTGCACGGCATGTCCAACGACCGCGTCGCCGACGTGCTGCTCGAACTTGACGCCGAGACCCGCGCCCGGCTGTTCGCCAGCCTCGACGAGCCGGTGCGCATCGCCATCCAGCACCTGATGGGCTATCCGCCGCGCACCGCCGGCGGCATCATGACGACGGAGTTCGTCAGCGTGCCTGACAGCTGGACCGTTGGCCAGACGCTCGACCATGTGCGCCAGGTCGAACGTTCGCGCGAGACCGTCTACGCCATCTATGTGCTCGACGAGGCAAGCCATGCGCTCATGCATGTGGTGACGCTGCGCCGCCTGATCACCGGCGAGCCCGATGCGTCCATTCTGACGGTATCGCAGAAGGGCGTTCCGGTTGCAGCCGATCCGCTGATGAAGCAGGAGGACGTCGCCCGCCTGATCCGCAAGCACGATCTGCTCGCTTTGCCGGTGACCGACGACCATGGGCAGATGCTCGGCATCGTCACCGTCGACGACGTGATCGACACGATGATCGCCGATACGACGGAAGCGGCCCAGAAGTTCGGCGGCATGGAGGCGCTCGGCCAGCCCTATATGAAGATCGGCTTCGCCGGCATGATCCGCAAACGCGCCGGCTGGCTCGCCGCGCTCTTCCTCGGCGAGATGCTGACGGCAAGCGCCATGCAGCATTTCGAAGGCGAGCTGGAAAAGGCCGTGGTGCTGACCCTGTTCATCCCGCTGATCATGAGCTCGGGCGGCAATTCCGGTTCGCAGGCGACGTCGCTGATCATTCGGGCGCTGGCGCTCGGCGAGCTGAAGCTTTCGGACTGGTGGAAGGTGCTGTTCCGCGAACTGCCGACCGGCATCGTGCTCGGCGCGATCCTCGGCCTCGTCGGCTTCATCCGCATCGTCTTCTGGCAGACGGCCGGGCTTTATGATTACGGCCCGCACTGGCAGATGGTGGCCATCACGGTGTTTGCCGCCCTGATCGGGATCGTCACCTTCGGCTCGATCTGCGGTTCGATGCTGCCCTTCGTGCTGCAGAAGCTGCGGCTCGATCCGGCCAGCGCCTCGGCCCCCTTCGTCGCCACGCTGGTCGACGTCACCGGGCTCGTCATCTACTTCTCGGTGGCGCTGCTCATCCTCAGCGGGACGCTGCTGTAGCACCCAAGACCCCTCCCCAACCCCTCCCCACAAGGGGGAGGGGCTTAAACTGCCGCACCAGCATCCCAAATATTGACCCTGGATGGGGAGCGAGACGGTGCCCCAGCTGAGTCCCTCCCCCTTGTGGGGAGGGGTTGGGGAGGGGTTTTTATTAGCGAGAAAAACTATTGGGAAATCATTTCCCCTCGGGCAGCTTCAGCGGCCCATGCGTCTTGATGCTGCGGATGGCGAAGTTCGAGCGGATGTCGCTGACATTCGGCAGGGTCAGCAGCGTCTCGGTCAGCAGCCGTTCATAGGCGGCGAGATCCTCCACCACCACTTCGGCGAGGAAATCGGCCGTTCCCGAGATCAGGAAGCAGGAGACGATCTCGGGGATGGCGAGCAGCGCCTTCTGCTGCGCCTCGGAATTCTCGCGGCTGTGGTGGACGACCTTGAATTCGACAAAGACCGTCAGGCCGAGACCGACTACCTTGCGGTCGATATCGGCGGTGTAACCGCGGATGATGCCGGAGCGTTCGAGATTGCGGATGCGGCGCAGGCAGGGCGACGGGGAAAGATTGACCTTCTCGGCGATCTCGACATTGGTGGCCCGCGCATCCTCCTGCAGGCATTTCAGGATGGCGATATCGAATTTATCGAGATTTGGCATTTTCATAATATCCATCGGCATCATTTGGCAGAAGATTGCGTATAGCACGAATTTCCAGCCACAGATAGCAAGGACATGCCCCGGCATCTGGCGCTAATCTTTCCTTCAACCGGACAGGATCCGGACGGAGGAAAGGATTAGGACGATGAGCACGATCGCATTTTCAAACGACAAATCGCCTTCGCAGTCCCTCGGTTATGCCGCCGGCACGATTACCGTGCTGATCTGGGCGACCTGGTTTCTGGCGACCCGCCACAGCGCCGCGACCTCGCTCGGCCCAATCGATATCGGCCTCATCCGCTTCGGCATTCCGGCGCTCGTGCTTTCGCCCGTCTGGCTTCGGATCGGCCTGCTGCCGAAGGGGCTGCCGCTACATGTGCTGGCGATCATGGTCGCCGGCTGCGGCGCAATCTTCTTCCTGGTGACGACCCTGGCCATTCACTCCACGCCGGCCGCCTCTTCGGGCATCCTGCTCGGCGGCTCGATGCCGCTTGCCACGGCATTGATCGGCATTCTGCTGTTTCGGGAGCGGCCCGATGTCACGCGCATCGCCGGGCTGCTGGCGATCGTCGGCGGTGTTCTCATCCTGCTTGCCCGCAGCCTTGGCGATGCCTCCCTGCCCTGGACGAGCTTTGTCCTGCTGCCGGCCGGCGCCGTACTCTGGGCAAGCTATACGCATGCCTTCCGCCGCTCTGGCCTGACCGCCATTCAGGCCAGCGCGCTGATTGCCGTCTGGTCTTTCCTGATCATGGCTGTGCTGGCCCTCGTCTTCGGCATCTCGCTGCCGCAAGCGCCGCTTCCCGAAATTGGCCTGCAGGTGCTGAGCCAGGGCATTCTTTCCGGTCTCGTCGCCATGGTCGCCTATGGCACGGCCGTCCGCACCCTCGGCGGAACGCAGGCCGCCGCCTTCACGGCGCTGACGCCGGTTCTGGCGACGCTCGGGGGCGGCTTCCTGCTCGGCGAAACGGTCGGCACAGCCGAAATCAGCGCCGCCATCATCACCGGCATCGGCGTGGCGCTCTCGACGGGGATTGCCGCACGCCGCCGCTGAACGCGCCAACATCGGCGCCAAGCCAAAAGCCGCCGGCAGCCAGGGCTGCGGCGGCTTTTTTGATGGGTCCGCTTTAGCCGCTCAGGCCTGGATGACGACAACCCTGGCGCCGACTTCGACGCGGCTATAGAGGTCGATCACGTCATGGTTCATCATGCGGATACAGCCGCTCGACATGGCCAGCCCGATCGATTCCGGCTGGTTGGTGCCATGGATGCGGAAATGGGTATCGTTGCCGCCGCGATAGAGATACATCGCCCGCGCGCCGAGCGGATTGTTCGGACCGCCCTGCATGCCGCCGGCAAGCCTGCGATAGCGCTCCTCACGGCGCTGCATGTTTTCGGTGGGAGTCCAGCTCGGCCATTCCGCCTTGCGCCCGATATAGGCACCCCCGGCAAATGCCAGCCCCTCGCGACCGACACCGACGCCGTAGCGCATCGCCCGGCCGTTCCCAAGCACATAATAGGCGCGACGCGCCGGCGTATCGACGACGATCGTGCCCGCCGCATGCGCGGTTTCGTAGGCGACTTCCTGACGGCGAAGCTCGGGCTTGATCTTGTCGATCGGCACCTGCTTCAGCGGAAACTTTTCATCGGGAAGCGCTGCATAATTCGTCTGACTGTTCAAGCCGGTCGAAGAGCAGCCGGCCACAACAAGAGGCAGAGCAATCAGAAAGCCCCGGCGGGAGATCGTCATGAATGTGTCCTTAGTGCGTCAAGAAGATGTCGCAACCTAAGGAATTTATGGTTAACGAATGGCTAAGACCGGCCGCCAACGGCCGATCACGAAGGCGTCAGCACGTGAAATTGTCGGCGCGATACCGATCCGCCTCACATATTCGGATAGACCGGCCCCTCGCCGCCCTGCGGCGGCACCCAGTTGATGTTCTGGTTCGGATCCTTGATGTCGCAGGTCTTGCAGTGCACGCAGTTCTGGGCGTTGATGACGAAGGTCTTGTCACCGTCCTTCTCCACCCATTCATAGACGCCGGCCGGACAGTAGCGGGTCGACGGGCCGGCATAGATGCCGAGCTCGGAGCTCTTCTGCAGCGCCATGTCCTTGACCTGCAGATGCACCGGCTGGTCTTCCTCGTGATTGGTGTTCGACAGGAACACCGAGGACAGGCGGTCGAAGGTCAGCACACCATCCGGCTTCGGATAGGCGATCGGCTTGTGCTGCGTCGCCGGCTCCAGGCTTTCCGCATCGGTCTTGCCGTGTTTGAGCGTGCCGAAGAAGGAAAAGCCGAACAGCGTATTGGTCCACATGTCGAGGCCGCCGAGCGCCACGCCGAGGGCGGTGCCGAACTTCGACCATAGCGGCTTGACGTTCCTGACCCGCTTCAGGTCCTTGCCGATGTCGCCCTGGCGCCAGTCGGTCTCGATCTCGACGACCTCGTCATGGCTGCGGCCTGAGACAATCGCCGCCGCCAGCTTCTCGGCCGCCAGCATGCCCGACAGCACCGCATTGTGGCTGCCCTTGATGCGCGGCACGTTGACGAGACCGGCCGAACAGCCGATCAGCGCCCCGCCGGGGAAGGACAGCTTCGGCACCGACTGATAACCGCCCTCGGTGATGGCGCGCGCCCCATAGGACAGCCGCTTGCCACCCTCGAAAGTGCCGCGGATCGCCGGATGGGTCTTGAAGCGCTGGAATTCCTCAAACGGGTAGAGATAGGGGTTCTTGTAATTGAGGTGGACGACGAAGCCGACCGCCACCAGATTGTCCTCCAGGTGATAGAGGAAGGAGCCGCCGCCG
>NZ_NWTA01000050.1:0-9320 GCF_002531955.1 Rhizobium sp. M10
CGTCAGCGCTTCGATGCTCTACGAGCTTGCCAATTGCCTCAAGATCCCTGTTTCGAGGTTTTTCGAAGGTCTTCCAGATCCCGAAACCACTCAGGGCCAGCAAATCATAACAGAGATCGATGAGAAGATTGCCTACATTTCCACGGCGGAGGGACGGCGTCTGATAGACGACGTTTTGCTCCTTTCTCCGCGTGTGCGCAGCCGGGTCGTTGCCCTCGTCAGCTCGATTGTCGATGAAGAGATGGAAGAACACAAGGACGTTTCCCCATGAAAAGACCAACAAGAGCGCGGCCGCAAATTGGTCAGCGGTTCGTAAAGTTCTCGTCGCGCACTGCAGGTTTATTCCGCATCTAAAAAACGATCTGGCCGACGTTCTTCTCTCGGTCAAGCACAGTGCCAAAACCGGTACTGCGGTCGGCAAGATCGTCAAGGATATCTGCCGCCGTTCTGCCATCGGCAAGCACAGGGAAGGGGAGGCGATCGCGTGCAGGATTGGATAATGCCTCGGTTCCCCCGATCACAATCGGGCGCAAGCGGATATTCTCCAGCCGTCCGCTAGATTCAAAATTGCAGGTCGCGATGACGCTTCTCCACACCTCCGGCGGGCTCCATTCCTGTTCGTCCTTTTCCGTATGGAAGAGGAAGTTGCCAAGGCCGTAGAAAATTGGCGTATTCCGATATATCTCGACCGCTTGAAGGACCGGAGCGCCATGGCTGACAAAGAGGCCTGCGCCCGCGTTCACGCAATCGTGCGCAAATTCTCGCACCCAGGCGGGGACTTGCTGCCAGTTCGGCTCCCAATGGTGATGATGCAAATACACGATGACGAGTGTGTCGCGGCCCGCTTCTTCCGCGATCGCCGAAAGGTGAGCCCAGGCGCTGTGCCGGTCCACGACGATGCGGCGAGCCGTCTCATCTGATCTGCGAAACACGGTTCCATAGAAATCAATTTCGTCTTGGCCATGAAGATCAGGCGGATTCTCCGGCTGGGCATAGTTCGCGCGCTCCAAGGGCGAACTTAGAAGACGCTCTTGAATGGAGCGAAGCAGGTTGAATGTTCCCGTTTCCAGGTCGAATACCCTGGAGACCTTCAGCCTATTGATGCCGGGCCTTGCTATCCTGCCCTCAGTTGCGTCCTCAGCGTACATGAAAGACGGGCCTGGCCCAGCGTCCATGGCAATCAGCGCAACATTTCGGGATCCGAACGTCATTTTCTGTGCCGTGGAAGCGTGATGCTTGTTGTGGCCGATGCCGGCATGCAGGAAATTGTGTGCCGCAACCTCCTCCAGCGTCGAGAGGATCCCCGGCGGTCCAAGATCGAAAGCATGGTTGTTCGCCAGAGCCAGGCTATTGAAACCGAGCTCCTTCAACGCGGCCAAGACATCCGGCGCTGCAGCGCCGAAATAGCTGCCTTTGAGCGGCCATCCACCATGACGACCATAGATAGTCGTCTCGAGATTGGTGAAGGCAACATCGCTTGCTTTGAGGATCTCGGCGATCTCAGCGAGCCGTGGATCGCCGATCGCTCGAAGATCATGACGGATGAGCGACTGGCCGGTGACAGCAATGGAAAAGGGTGCGGACATATGGTTTACCTTCGATCTTTGGGACTGCCGACTGCTCACGCGCTATGGCTTCGGGGGAAATGCGTGTCGTAGAGCCAGTGTCTAGTTCGATGTCTGCGGCGAAACATCGATCTTGAACCATTGCTCGCTCAGCCGCTTCAGGGTTCCGTCGCTCGTGGCGGCCTCGATGGCGCTATCGAATGCCGCAACCAGTTCGCCGTCGTCTTGCCGAAGCCCGACGCCGACACCCGGGCCCCACAGGCCACCGGAGAGCCGCGGGCCGTAGAGCGTTGCAATCCCGCCATCCGTGCTGTCGAGGAAGGCTTTCCAGGTGAAATAGTCGGCAAGGCCGCCATCGATGCGCTCAGCTACGAGATCGAGATGCATGTTGTCCTGGGAATCGTAGCTCCTGATCGTCGCGACCTTTCCGAACAGTTCATTGAGCACCGCTTCCGAATTCGATGATCGCAATACGCCTAGAGTTCTGCCGTTGAGAGCGGCTCGAAGCTCCTCAATCTTTGCCTGCTTTTCAGGGTCGATAGTTGTGAGGTCGAGCTCGGCCGACGTATCCGTGGGCGGAAGATCGAGATCTTTGCGTATGACGAGTTGGTTGAAACCTCCGGCGTAGGGCTTGGAAAAAGCGATCGATTTCTTCCGCTTCTCAGTTATCGCCATCCCCGACATGATGGCATCGAACTTTCCAACGGTGAGCGCCGGTATGATTCCGTCCCAGTCCTGAGGCACGAAAGTGCACTCGAACTTCATCCTCCGGCAAAGATCGCGGCCGACGTCGATGTCAAAGCCGGCGAGCTCCCCTTGGGGGGTGATGGCATTCCAGGGCGGCGAAGCACCTTCAGAGGCGATTGTCAGTGTCTTCCTGTCCATTGCTCCCGCGTTGTTGGCGCAGACGACAAGAGACAGGGCAAGCAGAAGTGTTCGTTTCACGACGATGTTCCTTTCATTGCTGAGTTTGATTGTTGGCGTCCGGGATGTGGGCTGGCGTCAAGTTTCAGCCGAGGCGAGAGGCGGCTTTCCGTTCGCTCTTCGAGGTACAGGTTGCGTCGGCGGTGGACGGTTTGCCGTCGGCGTCCAACGCGTCTCCAGCATCTGGAAACCTTGCGTGATCAAGAGGGTAAGCAGCAGATAGAAAGCCCCCGCGGCAATGAAGACCTCGTATGGGGCGAATGTCTCCGACACCAGCTGTCGGGCGAGCCCGGTCACCTCAAGCAGCGTGATGGTGCTTGCAAGGGAGCTTGCCTTCAGCATTCCAACCACCTCATTTGCATAGGCGGGAAGAGCGATCCTGAGGGTCAAAGGGAACACGATAAGACGGGCAGTGTGGAAACGGGAAAGGCCCAAGGCTTTGGCCGCTTCAATCTGCCCACGCGGGACCGCCTGGATCCCGCCGCGCAGAACTTCTGTCGTATGGGCGGCGCTGTTCAGGGTGAAAGCAATGAAGGCGCACCAGAACGGCTCTCGCATCACGGCCCATAGAAAGCTTTGGCGGACGAGGGGAAGCTGGCCAATCCCATAGTAAATCAGGAAAAGCTGAACCAGAAGTGGCGTGCCGCGGAACGCATAGGTATATGCCAGCACGGGCGCGGAAGCCCACGGATTTGATGATGCCCGTAGGAAGGCGAGCGGGACCGAGACGGCGAAGCCTGCGGCAAGCGATGCGAATGTCAGAACCAGAGTGAGAAGAAGGCCGCGGGGAAGGGTGAGAAACGCTTCAAGCGCGATGGTCATGCTCATTGCCTCAACCTTTCATCGCCGGGAGCGAATAGCGGCGCTCCAATAACCGGAACGAAAGAAGGGACAGGCTTGTGAGGGCGAGGTAGATTGCAGACGCTGCGAGATAGAAGGGGAGTGGAGCGCGCAGTGAGCCTGCGCCTATATAGGCGACGCGCATGACATCCGTCAGCCCGACGACGGAAATCAGCGATGTATCCTTTATCAAGGAGATGCAGAGGTTACAGAATGCCGGCAGAGCGATCGGGATCATCTGGGGAATGATGATCAGAAACCAAATCTGCGAGTTCGAAAGCCCGAGCGCTGCTGCAGCCTCTCGTTGGCCTGGTGCAACCGCGTTGATCGCACCACGGAATATTTCCGCGGCGTACCCACTGAACACGACGGTCAGTGCCGCGACACCGGCCGCAAATGCATTAATCTCGATGTAGCCACCGGCAATCGCGCTCAAAAGGGCGGTTCCGCCGAAATACGTTAGGAGGATGATCAGAAGTTCCGGAACACCCCGGATGATGCCCGTGTAGGCCCGCATGCACGATGAAACCGACTTGCGGGTCGAGTTGCGGAGAACGGCAATAAGCAAACCTAATAGGGTCCCGAAAGCGCAGCTCAAGGCAAACACTAAAAGTGTGTTCTTCAATCCAGATAAAAATTGATCTACAAATGCGTACAATGCAAGTCTCCAATATCTTGCGAGCGCACCGAAATCGGAAAGGTATTCTCCCGACATATACTAAGAGCTTGCCGAGATTTAACCGAGGGTAGATTGGATTTATTAGCTTAACCAGCGCTCTAAGTTTGGCGTACGTCAAAAATATACTTTGACTTGCCGCCGTCAATTTATAAGATTCAGGAAGTTTTAATAAGCGCAACTTATGAGGCGCGTCGCTCGACCACGATTGAGATTCCCGGCCATGGAAATCACCGACTCCGGAGTGAAGATCCGCCACCTTCAAATATTGCGGGAGGTTATGCGCGCCGGCTCGGAAAGGCTCGCAGCGCAGATGTTGCGAATAACCCAGCCGGCGGTCAGCCAAAACATCAAGCAGCTAGAGGAGACTGTCGGCTTCGCGCTCTTCCGCCGGGAAAACAACAGGTTGATCCCCACCGTCAAGGCATGGGAATTTCTACGCACAATCGACGCGGCGTTTGCCGGACTTGATCGGATCGGACCGTCAATCGACTTCCTGCGGAACAACGATACGCGAATGATCGGCATCGCGGCGCCAAGCACTTTTTCCTTCGCGACCTTGCCGAAAGTGGTCAAAAGGATTCGGGAGAGAAGCCGCTCTTACGCCGTTCAGGTGAAAACAGGCACGTATGAGCAGATTGCAGATCATGTGTTAAACGGCCGCTCGGATCTTGGCATCTCCCGATTGCCTATTGATGAGCGCATTCTTGATTGGGTGCCGGTCGGCTCGGCCACCAACGTATGTCTTTTTCCGGTCAACCACCGATTTGCGGCACAGCAGCTTGTCACTGCCGAAGATCTTGCCGGTGAGGCGATCATTGATATCGACCCGCAATTTGCCTCTCACCAAATGAGCGTCAATGCCCTTCGATATATGGGAACCGCTCCTGACATCGCCGTGGAATATGACGCCAATGGCCACGACATTGGCTATGTTATGGCAGGGATCGGCGTTTCGATTACGAACGAGATCATCGCGAGAGAATATGCTGACTTCGGCGTCGCGTTCCGCCGATTTCATCCAGGGGCAATATATCACTACGTCGTCGTTTGGCAAAAAGATCGAAAGCTGAGTGATAGCCTAAGATTTGCATTGGAAGAGATAGTCGCGGCTTTGACAGATCGGGCTGCTTGACGATCGCATCGAGGTATGACCCTCGCACCGTAAAACAGATGTTGCGAGTTCATGCTGAACCGCGAGTTGTGCGCGTAAGCTTAGAGCGGGATGATTTTAGGTAGACCCGTGAGAAGGATTCCCTATGACGCAAATCAGATTCATCCTTCTGGCCGGTCAGGAGGCTGAGCTGGATGGCGAGACCTGTTTCGAATAACCGCGAGAAGTTGTAGAAGCGGTGATACAGGAGGGGTGTGGTGCCGGGCGGCGTCCAAGCGCTTCCGCATTGGCATCAGCATCGCGATCGATTGGGTGCGGCGCGTGACGCGACGGACAGCGCAGCCCGGCAGGATGAGTAGCCACAAGCCGCGAACGGCGGTGGCTTACCTAAGCCACCGAGCAGATAGTTGCGCCATATCGTAGAAGAACATCGCGACAATCGGAACTGCGTCGGTTGGCAGAAGCGGACCGGTTGTTTGTGCGATCATTGGTGCCATGTTCTCTTTAAGTGATTCTGCAGTTATCTTAAAATGGCGGATGACACTTCAATTGGACGCAATATCGACTAGAGCAAATCCTGTTCAATCCGGCTCATATCCAGCAGCCCTGAAGTAGTTTGCGCATTCTGTCGGCGTGAAGCGGAGCATCAATGCGCCTAGGACGTCCCATAGAGCATCGATCTTTCGTTCCGCGCCCTCCGTGGTTGACTGCGGCCCCTAAACCGGGACCGCGTGCCGGTGGCGACGGAAGCTATGAGATCACATGCTCAATGCGCTCGAGGTGGTGCTGAGGCACGATCTGAAGGGGTTCCTCGGCCGCTGCGATTTCCTCGACCGTAAGTCCGGTGGCGATGGCCAGGTCCTCAAGGCTGTAGCCCTTCGCAATCCTGGCTTCGCGGCGACGAGCGGCTGCGGAGGTGTTGTCGGCGGTAGCAAATTGATCCATTCCAAACTCCAAATCACGTTGATGTAGCGGCTGAGGGGGATCTGTCCCCGATGGGTTGGCTCCTTCGTGGTGCCGACTCGGTCAGAGGTTAGCCGCAACCTGCCGAGCCGCTTGGTTTCTCTTCGCAGACGACGCTCTTGCGTGGCTTCCGCCGCGATCTTGTTCTGCGTTCGGATGCCGAGCGCTCCTGCATTAGCGCTGTTGTTCTAGTCCTGCTTTCTATGACAATCAATCCATGGGTTTGCTCATAGGCACACGACGAGCCGTACCAACTGCCTGGGAAGAATTGTCCGCTACTGATTAACTGCGGTCGCAGATATGCCTTGCGCGATCTCATCGTCGAAGTGAACCATCTCGCCCGAGGCCATGTGCAGCGCGTCCGCGACATCGCCGAAGCGCGCCTCACCATAACGGAGGCCGGAACTTATTGAATCGGCGCCCGTTCGTAAGGACCGACATTAGGAGGATCTCACCATGGCAACCACATCCAAAGCCCGCAGCCAGGATCGTGCTCGCGTCGCAGGTGGTCAGGATCACGAGGTGAAGTACGAAGCCCGGAAGGAAGGCATTTCCAAGGAAGCGGTGAAGAAGACCGTGAAGAACGTAGGCAACAGTCGCAAGAAGGTCGAAGCCGAACTCGACCGGCACTAATCCGGGTTGGAGAGTTCAACCGTGAGGGTCCGCAGCCATAAAGTCAGCGGCGGAAACAGCCGCTGAAAGTCTGGCTCCGACGGATCATAACGCAGCGGCGGAAGGCGCCTGACTGCAGGAGTTGACGACCCCGCAGGAAGCGTTTCGGAGCAAGGCTATCGAAGCTGCGGGATACAGCGCCGTCGAGCAAAGCCAAAAGTATTGGGACGCCGGAGCGTTTCTTGCAAGGGGCGGAGCCGCATCGCATGAGGAAGGGGCTGGCGAGCGAACCCAACGAGCTCCAAAGTCGCGATACGCGACGGCGTCGGCTGACTTTACCTGCAGAACAGAATTCAGAGGCCCACAGACCGTGGGGCACCGCGTGCGGACGCCGGTCCCGACCGGTCCGTTCAATCGACTTCTAGAAGCTGCCATCCCGTTTTTGGGACCGGCCAGCATCGTCGATCTTCTCGTGCTCACTGCGCTGAATAGGAAGCGCGGTCGGTATTAGCCATTCTCCCGTAACGCCAAAGGCGAGCGGCGGAGCGCCGATCAATCGCCCGAGTCGGGTCTCCAGTGTTTGAAACGATGCTCAGGGAAGCGGTCGACCTGAACCTCGCTTAAATCCTGCGGAGTATTCCATTGCCGACATGCCAGTCGATCAGATCCCGAAACAGGCTTAGCGAGTGCCACGTGCATCGTCGTCCCGATGTGGACTGTAGACTAGCTTCCTGCATAGGGCGATGCGATCCTGAGTTGCGTTCATGTGTCCTCTCCTTGGCGACGGAGAGACCCTAAGCTATGCCGACTAGGCGGCTGCTATGGTGCCGGAAACGTTGGCAAAGTCGGTTAATCGGCATAGTTTGCTGGTCAGTATAAACGTGCTTTTGCCGCGCGCGGCAAAATGCAGTTTGAAGCAGCGTCGCGATCGTCGCCCAAGTCCTGCCGCCGCCTTCCGAGCCGGGTTCATAATGCCGGATTTCCGACGTTTGAAGCAAGGGTCACCTATCCCTTCCATCCACTGGTTGACCAAACCGTCTTGGTAACCGGCAGCCATGAGCACGAAGGCGTTCACTATCTGCTCATTCTGGCACACGGTGGTTCATTTCAAATTCCGGCATGGATGTTTGATCCTGCGGCAAGTTCGATCGAGATCGTAGCTGCGCCGCGCCTTTCGGCAACCAAACTCGTTGAACTGCGCGCCAAGCTTTGTTGCCTGACTATTCCGTTGCGGTCGCTGCGGTCGCCGATTGCACATTCAATACTCCGGGAAAGGCGGCAATACGCAGCGATATGTTTGTCGCGGCACGTTCGGCGCCATGGCGGTCGGCAACTGTATCGGGTTCGGCGGCATGCGGGTCGATCGGGCCGTGGCGCAGGAGGTGCTCGAGCGATTGCAACCTCTGGGAATCGAGGCGGCCTTGCGGGCAATGGAGGCGCACACGCAGCGTCATAGCGACAATCAACAGCAACTCGAGAACTTAATCAAGCAAGCACAATACGAGGCTGCCAGGGCGCCCCGCCAGTATGATGCTGTCGATCCGGGCAATCGGTTGGTCGCCGGCGAACTGGAGCGGCGCTGGAATGAGAAGCTGATCCTATTGCGTGATCTCGAGGTCCAGTTCGAGATGCTCTCGACCGACCGTAACACGCCTGCTTTATCGGCCGACGACCGTACAAGATTGATGATGCTCGGTAGCGATCTATAGTAAGGCATGGGACAGGTCCCGACGCGTCTATCGAGACACGCGAAAAGATCATTCGGCTGCTGATCAAAGAAATCATTGTCGATACCGTTGACGACACATTGGCGCTCGTCATTCATTGGCAGGGTGGCGATCACACCCGGATGACGGGGAAGAAAAACAAGATCGGCCAGACCCGCTGGGCAGTTAAGGCTGATGTTGTCGATCTCGTTCGCAACTTGGCGAGGCAGTTGCCCGATTTGTCGATCGCAGCGATCTTGAATCGATCCGGCAAGCGGACAGGGCATGGCGCCAGCTGGACGCGAAGCCACGTCTGCAGTCTTCGCAACATCCACGGCATCTCCGTCTATCGAGAAGGTGAACGGGCCGAACGCGGTGAGAGAACCCTCGACGAGGCCGCCGACATTCTAAAGGTGAGTCGAGCTACCGCCTACCGGATGGTCAGCAGCGGTGTCCTTCCCGCTCGCCAGTTATGCACCGGAGCGCCGTGGATCATCCAGCTTTCCGACCTTCAACACGAAACCGTGCGCCGCGAAGCCGATGCCAGGCGATCCCGGCGTCCGATATCTCAGGATCCGGTTCAAAATCCTCTTTTATAGACATCATCAGATGAGGAGTATGTCGCGCCCTCGTCACCTTCAGCAAACAGGCTATTTTTTCTTAACGCCTGGGGCTTGATTGCCCGCTCAACATGTGGAGTCCACTTCGACGCGGCCGTCTTTCAGGAAGCGCTCGAAGATATCGCGGCGCGATATGGAATAGCGGAGAGCTCCGCGAGTTTTGATTTTCCGGGTAACGCCCCTTAGCCACGAACAGGCACATGATCCTTGGCGCGATTTGAAGTCCACGTGAATTCCCTTGTCCCCAGCGCAACCGTCGACATTTCTCGCAAATGTCGGGCATCCGCCACTTTTGTCAGG
>NZ_NWTA01000051.1:0-8637 GCF_002531955.1 Rhizobium sp. M10
GAGCAAAGCTTGGGGGCATCGATCTTCGGCACCCCACAGTACACGCTGCCTGTGGACGACTTGGGAGGATTTGTCCCTCCGAGCTGGCAACACGGCAATCAACCGGTACCAGATGACCTTCTGCCTGCAATGTACTTGTTTGACTTGCTGCCGAGCGCGGACAAACCCACCAACTTCAGTATCCATGGTGTGCCCTACACGGCCACTCTGGGGCCATCAGGCATGCAGAGCGACATTTACCTTTTCCTGCAATAGGGTGGAGATGGATCGAGCAATAGATGCCAGTCGTTCTTACATTCTAACTTTGCGGTTACAATTGCTGTCAAAGCTGATTAGAGGGGCGACATTGTCAGCCAGTTAGAAACGCGACGCTGGCTCTGATGATCAGCCCCGATCCGACCGGCTGGGCCGGGTTGAAAGGGCGGAGCGGGGGCGGGTGAGGGGCGCCCATCGGCTTTAGCTTTAAGACGATGCGATCGACGCCTCACTCGGCAGCATCGCGCTTTGCCAGCGCAGCTTTATGGCGTTCGATGACGGCCGGATCGTTCGTAAAATCCTTCCGCCGTCCCGGACCGTGAGCACGTCGCACATAGCCGTTCATCTCGCTGTTGGTCATCACCACCGGCTTCGACGGCTGCTCCTGACGCTCCTTGATATAAGACAGAACGTCGCCGAGCCGTTTGTTCTCGGTGATCGCCGCATGCGTCACCCGCTGGTCCTTGTCGAAGGTTTTGTAGGGCAGGGAATGTCCCTTCCATCGTACATCGAGGCGGCCGTCGGCATAGGCATAGGTCTCGACATAGCGGCCGGCCAATCCGCGCGTCACGTCGCTCTCCTCCAGCATGATCCGCTTACGCTCGAACGAAAACGTCAGCTGCGATCCGACATAGCGCTGCTCGCGTTTGCACAGGATCTCTTTCAACCGATCCGGTGCAAGATTTACCGGCCGGTGCAGGTCATCGGATCGGGCAGGGACAATCGCAAACCGCCCATTGTAGTCCACCATGAAGCCCGGCAGAAATGCATTGCCTGCCTCCATGCTGTCGATGCCTGCCAGTCGCAATTCCTTGACCAGACGATCCTGCAGCGTCCGGTTCATCCGCTCGACACGGCCTTTGGCCTGGCTGGAGTTTGCACAGAGAATCTCGATGTTTAGCTCTGAAAGCGCCCGCCCGAACTGGGTCATGCCCTGGCCGCCCTTGGCATCCTTCTTCGCCACCCGGAACACTGAATGCTTATCAGAATAAAAGGCGACCGGCGCTCCGTGATGCTTCAGATAAAGCTCCAGTGCATCGAAATAGCTGAAGGCGCTTTCCGAGCGCACGAAGCGCAACTGCATCAACTTGCCCGTGGCATCGTCGACGAACACCAAGAGCGAGCACGGATCTCCACGATCTTCAAACCAGCGATGCTCGGACCCGTCGATCTGTACCAGCTCGCCATAGGCTTCGCGCCGCAAGCGCGGCTGATGAAACGTCCGCCGCTGCTTGCGTGACAGCCACAATCCGGCCTGCGTCATCCAGCCGCGCAACGTCTCGCGCGACACACGCAATCCATCGCGCTCGGCAAGCTTCTCGGCCGCCAGCGTCGGACCGAAATCCGCATAACGTTCACGAACCAGCGTCACCGCATAATCGCGAACACCATCGCTGATCCGGTTGTTCGACGGCCGGCCGATCGCCTTGTGCCGGATCGATGCCGCACCGGTCGTTCTGATGCGATCCAACAGCCGCCGCACCTGGCGCTCGCTCAAATCAAGCACATGCGCCGCAGACACCAGCGTCATCCGGCCGGCGATCACCTTCGACAGAACCTCGATCCGCTGCAGGTCGCGCTCGCTCATCGCTATCAATCCCATCCGCAAATCTCCGCCGTCATCGAAAACGGGGAGAGTGTGACATTCCAACTTTGCAGAATCAGGACATTCTAACTTTGCGGCTACAACACCAAATAGCATAATCAACGTTATGGAACTTTACGCTGAACCGGCCGCGATAGTTACAAGCAGGTCCTTGGCATCGATCTGGTCGCCGGCTTTGACGAGAACTTCGGCGATCGTGCCGTTCTCCTCGGCGTGAATTGCCGTTTCCACCTTCATCGCTTCGGTCGACACCAGCACATCGTCGGCATTGATCGCCTGTCCGGGCGACATAAAGACGCGCGAGATGGCGCCCGGCATCGGTGCGCCGACATGAGCGGCATTGCCGGGTTCGGCCTTGGGTGCGAAGACGGCGGCCGGTGACGCTGAGGAATTTTGCGAGCTCTTGCTGTTGGTTCCTCGCGGACCCGAGCCGCATCTCGTTGTGCACCTAACCGGCTCGGCTCACGTGACAACAAACACAAGAACATCTGGTTGTTTCTATCAAGTTTGGCGCAGGAGGCGCAGGAGGAAAATCAACATGACTGTCGCGGCTAGGCCCATGATTGCCAAAGCGTATAGGCCTGTAGAAAAACCTCCGGGCTGACTACGGAGATACCCTATAACGAATGGCCCCACAAATGCTCCTAGGTTCCCGAGTGAGTTAATGAATGCGATCCCGCCGGCGGCAGCGGAGCCACTAAAGAAGCAGAAGGCAGCGCCCAAAGGGTCCCTTGCAACCCAATATGCCGCGCATGAGCATCCCTCGCCAGAACCCGTCAGGGCCGGGTTGATCTACCGTACGGCCGGGGCAATACTCCAGGATTGGCTTAGCTCCTCCGATGCGTCAAAATTCCGCTTGATGAGTGCCATATCAAGGCATAACCAATCGGCCATTCTCCGATTCCCGGAGAATTGCCGGACATGACTTGGAGCAGGTGCCATTTCTCCGCAGCCATCCCGGATATTGCAAAAGGACCGATACCATGTGCTTTGAATGCAATTCCTCCCCACTCAGCCGTCGCTCCCTGCTGAAATTTGCCGGCATCGGAGGCGTGGCCGTCATGACTGCAGGCTTTGACATGACCATGCCGGCATTCGCCTCGAACGCTCCCGCCCTCCTGCCGGATGAAGCACTGGCAAAACTCCAGGAAGGCAACAAGAAATTCGTCACCGACACGGAAGCCTGCGCCGCCAATATTTCCAAGCGCCGGCAGGACGTCGCCAAGAGCCAGGCACCTTGGGCGATCGTGCTGACCTGTTCCGACAGCCGTGTCGTGCCGGAACTTGTATTCGGCGGGGTGACGCTCGGCGAACTCTTCGTCGCCCGCAATGCCGGAAACGTGGTCGACACCGATGTGCTCGGCACGATCGAATATGGCACCGAACATCTGCATGCGCCGCTGATCGTCGTCATGGGCCACAAGCGTTGCGGGGCGGTCTCCGCCGCCTGCGAGGTCGTGTCCAAGGGCACCAAGCTCGATGGCTCAATCGGCAAGATGACCCAGCCGATCCTGCCCGTGGCTTTGGCGGAGACCGATCGCGGCGACAATTTTGTCGACAAGACCGTCCATGCCAATGCCTTCAACGGCGCCGAGCGCATCCTCACCGAAAGTGCGATTGTTTCTCGCCTGGTCGAGGAAGGCAAGGTGAAGATCGTGCCCGCCTATTATGATCTCGATACCGGCGTGGTCGATTTTCTGCACAAGGTCTGACCTACGAGGCGACTTCATGTTGCCGACGGCTATCCGCGGGCGCCTCGTCGCGTTCGCGGAACCATAGTCGCTGATGACCCTTGCCGCCCGCAGCATCACCCGGCGGGTTACGCGGGCCGGAGCTGAGGTCGCGAGCTGGCTGCCTGGGCGACGCTCTTCTGGAAATTTCCGACCATACGCCTGCGCAATTTGGTGAGCTCAATCGACAGGTCCGACAGCTGCGCGATGACATCTATCGGAACCTGGGCAGCTGGGCCGCGCCCTCCTGAGCCAGTACAAGGACATAGGCGTCGCTCGTTTCAAAGAACGCGAGACAATCGGCCTCCGGCAGGATCTCAACAAGATCAAGACGGCGAAACCGCCTGTGGAGCTTGAACGCAAAGGCGCGATCTGGGTTCAGCCAACCCTATTCGCTGAATCGAGTATCGCGCCTGGAGGCATAACGGAAAACTACGGCATCGAAACTGGCCGCATTGATCGAAGATTGGTACGAACCGTGAAATTGACGTAAGCGACAAGCTGACCCCATCTGGCGTCAGTAGCGTTGGCCGCTGTATTGCGGACAGACGATTCACAAACTGTGAGCTTCTATGTCTGCGCCTAGCTCTGGAACTAGAAACTTCCATATGATCGAGGCTGTTCCGGAACGGCTTGAGGGCGCCCCACGGCAATTTCGGCGCCGCTGGTCCGATGATTTTAAAGCGCGGGCTGTGGCTGAGGCAATGGAGCCCGGCGCAAGCGTCTCAGCCATTGCGCATCGCATCGGCATACATCCCTCGCAGCTATTTGGCTGGCGTCGTGATGCTCGTGACGGACAACGATCTTCCTCGCAAATCGGGCTGGTCAGACGGAGACTGGGACGATTGGCACACGTGCGATGATCGAGCTTATCATCGGCGACGTCGTTATCCGGGCCGACGCAGATATCGGCGAAGCACACCTGCAGCGGGTGATCCGAGCGGTGCGGTCGGCATGATCCCGTCCGGCGTGAAGGTCTTTCTTGCGAGCCATCCCATCGACTTCCGAAAGGGGCCGGACAGCTTGCTTTCGCTGGTACGGGATGCTGGCAGTGATCCGTTCAACGGTGCACTTTATGTCTTTCGGGCCAAGAGAGCAGACCGAGTCAAGATCGTGTGGTGGGATGGCTCCGGCGTTTGCCTCTATGCGAAGCGGCTGGAAAAAGCCCAGTTCTGCTGGCCCCGGATCGGCCATCATCGCGTCCAGCTCAATCATGCCCAGCTTCTGGCTTTAGTCGACGGAATGGACTGGAAGCGGGTTCGATCCACGCCGGTGAAGCCTCCCGAGATTGTTGGGTAAAACCGCTGCGGCGAAGTGAATCAGGTCCCTGAAAGCATGGGCGGAGCGCGGCAAAATATGCTCTGATCATACCCATGACGCGGCCCGAGATTGAGCTCCCGGATGATGTAGAGGCTCTCAAAGCCATGGTTCTTGCCATGGCCGCAAAAGCAGCCCGCGTCGAGGCTTTGGAGAAGCAGGTTGACGATCTAGAGGCCCGCAACGCGGACGCCGATGAGCGCATCGAGCGGCTGACGCAGATCCTGAAGGCTTTCGATCGCGCCCGATTTGGCCGACGCTCGGAAAGGCTTGCATCATCCACCGTCGATGACGAGCAGCACGCCTTTGTCTTCGAAGAGATCGAGACCGGCATTGCGACGATCAAGGCTCAGGTCACGAAAGGCCGCGGTAGCGCGGACAGCAAACGCGCTCCGCGGCCACGCAAGGGCTTTGCGCCTCATCTTGAGCGCGTCGAGGTCGTGATCGAACCGGAAGAGCTTCCAGAACATGCAGGTAAGACCAAAATCCTGATTGGAGAAGACGTCTCCGAGCGGCTGGATGTCGTGGCAGCGAAGTTCCGTGTCATCGTCACCCGTCGGCCGAAGTATGCCTTTAGGAACGAGGATGGTGTCGTCCAGGCGGCGGCTCCGGCACATATCATCGAAGGTGGCATTCCAACGGGAGCACTTCTGGCCCAGATCGCCGTTTCCAAATATGCCGACGGGCTGCCACTCTATCGCCAGGAAGCCATCTACGCACGCGACAAGACTCGACCGCAAGCTGATGGCTCAATGGATGGGCAAGCTGGGGTTCGAGCTCAATATCCTCGCCGACTACATCCTCGATGAGATCAAGAAGGCCGAACGGATCTTTGCCGACGAAACGACCTTGCCCACACTTGCACCTGGTTCCGGATCAGCGAAGACGGCATGGCTATGGGCGTATGCCAGGGATGACCGGACTTTTGGGGGCAGCGGTCCACCGATGGTAGCCTATCGCTTCGAGGACAGTCGAGCCACCGAGTGTGTCGCACGACACCTGAGCGGCTATCGTGGAATCCTGCAGGTCGACGGATATGCCGCTTATAACAAGCTCGTCCGGAAAGATGGAGGCAATGACAGCGCCATCCTGGCCGGCTGTTGGTCGCACAGCCGGAGAAAGTTCTACGAGTTGCATGTCGCAAAGAGCTCGAAGGTCGCTACAGACACCGTCGAGCGTATGGCGAGGTTATGGGAGATCGAGGAGCGTGTGCGCGGCCAAAGCCCTGAAGCTCGTGTCGCTGCACGCCAGGAGATCTCCGCAGCGATCGTCCGTGACCTCTTCACTCTCTGGCAGGCGACCCTGCCACGGGTCTCTGGAAAATCCAAACTCGCCGAAGCTCTGCGGTATGCCATCTCGCGTCGAGACATCTTCGAGCGCTTCCTGACCGACGGCCGCATCGAACTCGACTCCAACATAGTCGAGCGAGCAATCAGACCCCAAGCGATCACGAGAAAAAATAGTCTATTCGCTGGAAGCGACGGTGGCGGCCGGACTTGGGCGACCATCGCGACGCTCCTGCAAACGGCAAAGATGAATGCAGTCGATCCGCAAGCTTGGTTGACCCAGACGCTTGAGCGCCTTGCGAATGGATGGCCCAGCAGTGAAATCGACGCGCTCATGCCATGGAACTACGCCGCCTGAACGGCCACGGCTTGTCGCTTACAAATTGACGCATGGTGGCTGGAAAAAACGCCGAGCTATGCATCCGGTTCGAGGATCACGCCCGCTATGGAATGCCTGCGATACAGGGCTCCAAATTCGGTTCAAAATCCTAATCCGCCCACTCAGGATCGGTTGTAAAGGCGATGGTGAGCCGACGACTCGGACCCTCGTTACCAATCGCGAGCCCGATTTCGTCACGGATCTTATCCCATTCCTGCAATTTCCTCGCCGGGAGGTCCTCTGAGACAACGAAATGTAGCTCGATTTGCCGGCCTCGGCCGACCCGGGCCACATAAGCCCGGTGGGATATGAATCCATGTCGTTCGATGATTGTTTTGGCGACCGCGTCAACTTGTTGTTTGAGATCTAATGGCGTAACAAGCAGTATGTCGGCGAGCGCTCGCCGAACCGTGCCCGCCGGAATGGGAATGATCACAATGCAGATTAATGCCAGCGCGACCGGGTCAATAAACGGCGAGATCCATTCGTAAGAAGACCCCTGAATGAAATATCCGATGGCAAACGCGACGAGTAACCCGATCGTTAGCCCGGCGGACATCAGCCAAGCTTTCGTATCCAGGGCAACGAAATCAGATTTGATCTTACGATTAGCTCGATCACCAATAACCCCCATGGTGGCTGTCACACCGAGTGTTACGACGGAGTAGACGATCGCTTGACTAAAGTTGAGCGGACGTCCCCCATGCAAAATGCTGCCGATTGCGTTGACAAGTGCGTAAACAGCCGACCCGGTTATGAGAATGCCGTTGAGAGCCAAGACTATGGGCTCAAGATGCCAGAACCCCATCGTGAAATGCTCGATAAGTTTTCCTTTGCTGGAGGGCGCTTCGGATGACGCGATGAGCTTTGTAACAAGCAGAGCTACGACAGTCATAGCAGCGTCCGTCAATGCGTAGACACCATCGAATATGATTGCGAACGAACCTGAAATGATCCCGAACAAAATGCCGATGCAGGCAAGGAGGATGGTAACGGCAATTGAAACGCAGAGAAGCCCCTGCTCCGTTCTCATGAAATTCATAGGCTCAGCCTTATAACTTACGTTTCTTTATGGTCCTCTGGACGCGGTACAGACCATCCAATTCAGCTACTGAAGCGAGCACATCCACTTTTGGATCAAGGTACCTTTTTAAATTCAAATGCTGACCTCTCCTGTCCAGTGGGCTCGCATGAGCGTCTTTCACATACCTGGCCACAAGACAAAATCGCCTCGCTGTGTTCTGGCAGTGCGGCCTCGACTATCTAAACAAGGGCCAATTTTGCTTTGCAGGTAAAGCGGGGCTGGACATGATGCACGACACGGAAGGACGCATGAACATAGTCCAGCACTTCGCTGACGGTCTCGCCGCCGCGAATGAAGTCGGAGCCACCACAGATAGGGCATGAGCAGGCCACCTGTTACACGTCATCATGGCACGGCCGAGGTTGCAGAGCTTGCGCGGCGATAGGGCTCTCGACGCATCCACGTCATCCGGCAGGTTCGAATTCCGTTGACTCATGGTTGGATCTGATTTGATGAGAGGCGTTCCAAAGAACGCCGAGGTTTTCGCCCTCATGATAGGCTGTGGCTGACACCACGTTCTAGTCTAGCGATGATCGGATCGTCGAGCCCTTTGGCGACTCCTGTAATTACGGCTGGATTGCCAGATGGAAAAGAGCAGGCTTGCGATATACGCCCACTGAAGAAGCAACAAACTAGCCACCATTGCAACGATGACTTCGTGGATGGAATGCCAGACGAAGTAACTCGTTAGTGCCTTCGCCCAGACGACGAGCAGCAGGAGGCCGCAAAAGATTGTGAAACGCAACACCGTTCTCCTGATTTGTTCGCGAGATTGCGCAGCAATGTCGTCTGCGGCAACGAGAGTCTGGCAGTTCTTCAGGCGGCAACCGCCGCGTGGTTGAGAGCCATGATCATGCCAGTGAGCTCACCATCGAACTCTCGTTCTGGCCATTGCAAATGCTGAGATTTTGGCAGCGGCGGCGCGGGACTGCAGCTTGCGGACCTTCTTCAGCTGCTCCACAATGTCTGACATGATCTCT
>NZ_NWTA01000052.1:0-7022 GCF_002531955.1 Rhizobium sp. M10
GCAGCGGCGGCGCGGGACTGCAGCTTGCGGACCTTCTTCAGCTGCTCCACAATGTCTGACATGATCTCTTTCCTCGAAAATTGATTTCATGATGCCCGCGCCACGTCGGGATAGGTTTCGATAACTTCAATAGCGTCATCGACCATTTTCGTGCCGGTCTCGGCGAGCTTGCCTAGCGTCTCAAAGCCGAACCGGTGGACATCGCGCAGGGTCTTCGACAGAACGACCAACCGTCCAGTCGTGAAAAGCAAGCGGCCGAAGCCCTCATGGCCGATCGTCATGATCGGCGATGCCAACAGGCCTGTGCACTCTTCGATCACAAGCCCCACGCAACTGTAAAAATTCTGTAGCCTCCACAGCACATCAGGATCCGGATCGCCTATGATCGGGATCTTACGGCGCTGCTCCTTGGTGAGGATGAAGTCGGCCAGCAGGTCAGTGTCCGATTTGCCTTCCCACGCCCCATGGGCATCCTGAGCGCGAATGAGCCTTATCAGGCATCTGAGAAAAGGGGTGGCGAGATCCCCATCCTCGTTGACAGCAGGGCCATCCGTACTTCCTGTCAATGTACCCATTTCTTAGTCCTCCTCATCGAAAGGCTTCTTTTCAATGGCGCCTGCTTCGGTTAGCACCTTGCGTAACCAGGGTGGCGGAGTAGTCCTGAGCATCGCCCGAGTTCGCGACAAAACATCTTCGATCAGTTGAGGATCGGATACTTTAATTGGGTGGATTTTGGCCGAAACAACTCGGGCTGCCGATGGCCCACCGATCGCCAGACAGAACAATAAGTGACAACCTTCCAACGCCTTCACCTTCGGGTTAATACGATCGACGTCCTCGTTCCGATGCTTTCCGCTCTGGTCGGAAACGTCTTCGAAGTCCAGGACTTCCACCAGTTTCCAGTCGTCGGGACTCACATCATAGACGACGAAACGTTTTGCCGATCCGAAATGGGCGTCGAGAGATTTCATATCTTGAGTGGCGATTGCGACGCGCAACGCGCCAGCCTTCCGTTTTGGAGCTGACGAGTGAACCCCGTCAGGGACGAGGGAAAGGCGACGAGCGGCGATCATCTAGGCAGTTCTCCTTTGCGGGAGGGATCAAGCGATCCAGGACACGGCGCGCGCTGATTGGCCTGGAAGATGTTGGAAACATCGAAGATCAGGTCGCGCGTTCCCTGATAGAGACTTGTGAGCTTATGCTGGCTGCCGAGTCGGTCGTATATCGGGAAGCCCACCCGCATGAGCGGAATCCCAAGGCGCTCCGCCGCTTGTCGTCCATGCGAATGCGTGACGAGAAGATCAGCGCCGACGGCAAGTTCTTCGAGATCGCCAAGATCACCGACCTGGAGCGATTCGGCCGGCATTTCCGCGAGTATTTTTGAGGTGCCGGTCGTGGTGACCGCTGCCGCGATTTCGGCGCCCATGCCGGTGAAGAAGGTAGCGAATTGGTAGAGCTGGTCCGGCTCCACAGCAATTGCGATTTTCTTGCCTCCGAAATGGAAATGTCCGTCGAGCAGGGCGTCCTGCAGCTGTGCTCGGCGACGGCGGATGTTTGCTGGCACCGGCGCACCAGAAATCTCAGAAAGAAACGAGACGAACCGGTCGGCTCGTTTCAATCCTGTCAGCGACTGGAACAATGCGTAAGGGACTCCCGTCCGGGTCCGCAGTAGCTCTGCGGGGCGGCGCATATGCTCGCCGATCGCGATACATTGCGCCGCCGTGCCAAGCTCTTGTATCTCGTCGACGGGAGTACCGCCATAGGTGGTCGGAACCCAACGATCGCCGGGCACCGTGCCGTCGAGAGAGCCGGAAATGTCCGGCAGGATCACCGGCTTCAGACCGAAGCTTTCGACCGTTTCGCGCAGAAGCTCGATGTCAGCGACTGTCAGATGCCATCCTGGTAGGATCGCAATCTTCTTTTGGTGGCGGCTCTGCTCGCCTGGAGTGGTGATGCGCTCGACCATAGAGATGACGGCCTTCGCCCATCCCTCTTCGATCGCTCCCTCGAAATCCGGGGTATTCGCCAGCACAACCTCCGTACCCGCGAGCTCATCGGCACGATCCCGCTTGATGTTGGCGAGATCGCCTGCGAAATCTTCGCCGCGGGTTTCCACCAGGGCTGTCGTGCAAATTCCGATCAGCTTGGGTTTTGCGCGCCTCTTGAGATTTAGGATCGCCTCTTCCAGATTGCCTGCGCCGCCAAGAATGGTCGCCACTGCGTCCAATGCCGTTGTCTGCAAGGGAATGGCTTCCTTAAAGTGCCGGACTAAAAGTACCAGCGCCAAGCTGGTGCAGCCCTGGCTGCCGTGGAACAGCGGCACGGCACGCTCGACGCCAAGAAAGGCGAGCGCGGCGCCGAGCGGCTGCGACGATTTCAGCGGATTGACCGCAGCTGATTTGGTCTGGGGAAAGACTTGAACCATCGGCTTTCCTCAACGCTTGCCGAAGCTGCCGGCGACCGCGCCGACAAAGTTTTGCAAGACGTACCCAGTCTCGTTCTCGCTCTTGGTATTCGTCAGTTCTTCTTCCACCGCATGCTGGCATTCCCACGGTGCCGGCTCCCGCACCTCCATCCAGATCGGATTGTGAATAGCAAGATCGATCTGGCGAACGAGCTCCACCATGCCGTCATAGCCGGCATAGGGGTGGTGGCGTTCCTGGTTGATATCGAGCCAAGGTGTCTTGGCCTTCAGCGCGATGAATTGCGTGCGCCCGCCAGACAACATGATGTCGGCTTTACCGTCGGCGAGCATGTTATAAAGCTCGCGCGGCGCCATCGACTCGAACAGGTGTTTTTCGTCTTTCAGGAGTTGCTTGATACGTTCCTTGTCTTCAGGCGTGGATTTCTTGACCGAGGTGCCCACGATCTCGATGCCCACCTCCATCAGCGCATGGACAACCGACCAGGACTTGACGCCGCCGGTGTTGAGCAACACGCGCTTGCCTTCAAGCCTTGGTCGATATGCTGCGAGTTTCATCCAGGCAATCGCCTCCTCCTCCGCGATCAATGCCTCGGTGCGCTCGAGGATTTCGGGATCCGCCCCCTGCATCACGAGCAGCTTGGCGATCTGTCTGAGTGCTTCCGAGGTGTCGGTAATTCCGTAAAAGGAGCCTTCGAAGAACGGGATATCCCAGAGCTCCTCCATTTTGCGGGCGAGGTTGATGAGTGCTGTCGAGCACACCAACATGGACGCCTTGGCGCGATGCGCAGAAGCAATGTCAAGATATCGGGCGTCTCCTGGAATGCAGGCCCTTACTCTGATCCCCAGCCGGTCAAGAAGCGGCTTTACCAGCCAAAACTCGCCGGATAGGTTGAACTCACCAATGATATTGATGTCGTAGGCGGTCACGTCGTTCGGCTCTACGCTGCCGATCACATGATCGAGCAACGCTTCACCGGCGAGCTTATTGCCAAGGTTCTTGGAGCCGGCAAAGCCCGGTGCGTTGACCGGCACCACCGGAAGGCCGAATTTTTCCGCGGCCCGCTTGCAGACGGCCTCGATGTCGTCGCCGATCAATGCTGTCACACAGGTCGAATAGACGAAAATCGCCGGTGGAGCATAGGCCTCCTTGATCTCGCGGATTGCTTTAAAAAGTTTCCGCTCGCCGTGCCCCATCACCACTTCGGTTTCAGTGAGGTCGGTCGTGAAACTGGTGCGCCAGAGCGTTGGACCTGAGGAAGCCGATCCGCGGTTGTCCCAGGAATTGCCCTCACAGCCGAGAGGCCCATGGATCAGGTGCGCGACGTCGGTGATCGGCTGCAGCACGATCTTGGCGCCATCGAAAGCGCATCCGCCGGCTGCCGCCCCGGGGATCAGCGGCTTCGAACAGCCGTTTTTGCGCGCCTTGGAATCCTTGCTGCGGTTCTTCTCGCAGGCAGGCTCGTCAAAGACATCCTGGACTTTAGCATTGAGCAAGGGCATTGCGGTCTCCAAGTTCAGATGAAGGCGGCCGGCCTCACAAGGCCGACCGCCGCCGCTCCTAGCGGGTCAGGTCGTAAGAATAGTCCGTCACACCCGGCTCGCTCGTCTCGCGATCGAGCTTGTCGAAGATCTTGTCGAGGATCGTCGTCAGGACGCGCAGGCCGCCCTGGTAGCCCATGAGCGGGAAACGGTGGTGATGGTGCCGGTCGAATATCGGAAAGGTCAGCCGGATCAATGGGGTGCCGGTGTCGCGCTCGAGATACTTGCCATAGGAATTGCCGATCATAAGATCAACCGGCTCGGTAAAGAGCAGCGAGCGCAACGCCCACAGGTCCTTGCCCGCCCAGACCTGGGCATCCTTGCCGAAGGGCGAGGATGCGAGCAACGCCTTCATCTCGGCTTCCCAGGCCGACGTGCCGTTGGTAGCAAGGCAGTGGGTCGGCTCACCGCCGGTTTCCAAGACGAACCGGGCAACGGCGTAGACGAAGTCAGGATCGCCGTAGATCGCGTATTTCTTCCCGTGCAGCCAGGCTTGGCTATCTGCCATAGCGTCGACGAGACGGCCGCGTTCCAGGCCGATTGCCGGAGGAATTTCCTTGCCGGTAATCTCCGAGACCTTCATCAGGAATTCGTCGGTCGCCTGAACACCCAGCGGATAATGGAACGAAGCCGTAACCTGACCGACCTCCTTGCAATATTCCAGCGTTTTGCGCGTGTTATAGTGCTGCAGCGACAGGGTCGCTTCGGCATTCAACGCCGTTTTCAAGTCCTCGATCTTCGTGCCGCCGTCATACATGCGGTACGTACCGTCAGACGGCGTGTCGAACTGGTCGGAGGCATCCTGGATGAAGATGTAGGATACGCCCATCATGTCGAGCAGGCGCTTCAGTTCGCGGTTGTTGCCGACGCAGAAGCCGTCGAAGCCGGGAATGATGTTGATGGCTTGAGCAACCTCCTTCCGCTCGTTGCCTTTCCAGAAGTTCTCCAGAATGCCCTTGATCATGCCGTCATAGCCATCGACGTGGCTGCCGACGAAGGCAGGCGTGTGGGCGAAAGGAACATCGAAGTCGTGCGGGACCGACCCTTCGTTCTTTGCGTTTTCGATGAAGCCGTGGAGGTCGTCTCCAATGACTTCGGCCATGCAGGTGGTCGAGACGGCGATCATCTTCGGATCGTAGAGCTTGTATGTATTGGCGAGCCCGTCGACCATGTTCTTCAACCCGCCGAACACTGCCGCGTCCTCCGTCATCGAGGACGAGACCGCCGATGAAGGCTCCTTGAAGTGACGCGACAGATGCGAACGGTAATAAGCGACGCAGCCCTGGCTGCCATGGACGAAGGACATCGTTTGCTCAAAGCCTGCGGCTGCGAAGACGGCACCGAGCGGCTGGCAGGCTTTGGCCGGGTTCACGACCAGGGCTTCGCGGCCCAGGTTCTTTTCGCGATACTCCCAGGTCTTCGTGAAGTCGTTTTGATCGGCAACGACCTGATCCGGGTGGGGGCATTCGAAATTGGCTTTCTTCTCGGCGAGCATCTGCCTGTATTCCGGCTCGCGGAACAGGGGAGCATGGTCGAGAACTTTTTCCGCCGACTGCGGCATAGTAAGCACCTTTCTTTTCATCGCGCCGCACCGGTGGCGGCAATGGGATGTCATCTGTCACGAGTGCGGATCAAGTCCGATGGGAAGAGCCTGGCCTGCCCCTTCCCAAGACAGGCCAGGCTCTCATTCGGCCGCAACCGCCTCAGCTGGCGCGGCCTCTTTTTTCCAGGGGACGTCGTAGAGATCCCACACCGGATTATTGATGGCCAGATCCATGTCGCGGGCGAATATGGCGAAGCCGTCATAGCCGTGATACGGGCCGGAATAATCCCAGGAGTGCATCTGGCGGAAGGGGATGCCCATCTTCTGCACCGGATACTTCTCTTTAATGCCGGACCCAACAAGGTCGGGGCGGATGCCTTCGATGAACTTTTCCAGCTCGTAACCGGTCACGTCGTCATAGATCAGCGTACCCTTGTTCACATAATGGCCGGTGCGCTGATAGTCGTCGTTGTGGGCGAACTCGTAGCCGGTGCCGACGATCCGCATGCCGAGGTCCTCATAGGCCGTGATGACGTGGCGAGGACGCAGGCCGCCGACATAGAGCATCACCGTCTTGCCTTCGAGGCGCGGCCGGTACTTGTCGACGACAGCATCGACCAGGGGCCGGTACTTGGTGATGACAGCCTCGGTCTTGTCGACGATTTCCGGACCGAAGTGCTTGGCTATTTCGCGCAGGGAGGTTTCGATCTGGGACGGACCAAAGAAATTGTATTCCATCCACGGGATGCCGTATTTTTCCTCCATGTGCCGACAGATGTAGTTCATCGAGCGGTAGCAGTGGATGAGGTTCAGCTTGGCCTTTGGCGCGCGCTCGACCTCAGCGAGCGTGGCATCACCCGACCAGTTGCCGACCACGCGCAGCCCCACCTCCTCCAATAGAATGCGCGTAGCCCACGCGTCGCCACCGATATTGTAGTCGCCGACGACGTTGACATCGTAAGGGCCGGTCTCAAACTCGACTTCGTTCTTGTCGAAAACCCAGTCACGGATGGCGTCGTTGGCGATGTGGTGGCCGAGCGATTGCGAGACGCCGCGGAAGCCCTCGCAGCGTACCGGCACGATCGTCTTTTCGTGCTCCTTGGCCTTCTTGCGCGACACCGCCTCAATGTCGTCGCCAATCAGCCCGATCGGGCATTCCGACTGCACGCTGATGCCGTTGTTGAGGGGGAAAAGCTCCTCGATCTCGTCGATGACCTGTTCAAGCTTCTTGTCGCCGCCGAACACGATGTCCTTTTCCTGGAAGTCTGAGGTGAACTGCAGCGTCACGAACGTGTCGATGCCCGTCAGGCCGACGTAGTAGTTGCGGCGTTGCGACCAGGAATAATGACCGCAACCGACCGGCCCGTGCGAGATGTGGACCATGTCCTTGACCGGCCCCCATACCACGCCTTTGGAACCGGCATAGGCGCAGCCGCGGATCGTCATCACGCCCGGAATGGACTTGATGTTCGATTTGACGTCGCATTCGGAAAGGGCCTTCGGCTCATCGCCAGG
>NZ_NWTA01000053.1:0-6818 GCF_002531955.1 Rhizobium sp. M10
CGCCGACGCGAACCTTGGTTGAGACCACGTGAGTCTCCGTTGCGGCATCGACGTCTTGCTGCCCCGAACTCCGCGACGACGTCTTGCCGCTGCTCAATCCGAACGCCTTCTTGAACCCTGACGCCATGCGCGACGTAAATCCGCGGCGTTTGCCCTGCGGCGCCGCGGCGACTTCGCCCGCCTCCGCCATATTGCTCGATGTCTTGCTCCCCGAGCCGCCGAATCGCAAGCTGCTGGAGCCCGCCCGAGAGACGTCTATGCTGTGGCGGGCGCCGCTCAACGAGTTCTCCGGCGCCAACGACTGCGGCGTCACTCGCATCGAACCGCCCACGGATCTGCGACGCGGCACACGGTCGCCGGCGTCACTGTCGTGCGAACCGAGGCGCAAGTCGCTCAGATCCTGTTCCACATCTCGTCTCTGTGAATTGTACTCCCGGATCCAGGCGTCCGTATCGAAAGCTCCGGTCACGCCTTCGATCCACTCACTTACTTCGCGAGAATCGTCATCGCGCGGCTGGTTCCGTCTTGGGTACATCGATGCCGGTCCTCCGGAAATCAAATTTGGAACCTCGATCCTATTGACGCCGGACGGCTCTCCTTCCCGTCGAAGCAGGACGAACAGTCGCCGATAGCCGAAACGCCGACGCTCGTTTGCAAGGTCACGCAGCTTTGCCCGCAGCGCCACCTCCGGCGGTCGGCAGGACCGATAACGCACCGTCTTGCGGTCGGCGGATATGATCTGGCAGGCCCGCCGCTCCGAAAGACCCATCACGGCCTTCAGATGCGTGACGGCTTCACGCTTGGCGGCAGGCCCTACCATTTTTTTGCAAGAAGCTCGCGGAGCGCCGCCGCATCCAGCATCTGTTCGGCCAGCAGCTTTTTCAGCCTGGCGTTCTCGTCCTCAAGCGCCTTCAGCCGCTTGGCCTCGGACACTTCCATACCACCGTATTTGGCTTTCCAGTTGTAAAACGTCGCTTCCGAAATCCCGTGCTTACGGCAGAGGTCGGCCGCCTTCGCGCCTGCCTCCTGCTCCTTCAGTACCGCAATTATCTGCTCTTCGGTAAATCTCTGCTTCTTCATTCGTCCGTCCTTTGATGGGCCGGACTCTAATCAAATCTGGAGGAAATTCGCAGTGGCAGGTCACCTTCACCACCTAAGGGGTCTACGTGGCTCCGCTTTTCCAAAGCATTTTAGAATATCGATTTTGCATGATGGCGACCAGTCCGGTTGCACTAGCATATGCGTAATCTGCAATTGGAGACCAACAACGGTGAAAACAGAACAGGCCCGCGGGGCGGTAAATTTTCCGAGACGCCTCTAACATTCAAGCTAATCTTAGCCCTGCCGCGGCGCAGACACCTCCGACGGACTGTCAGCCGATTCGACGATGGTCTGGCGAAGGGAGCCACGCTTTCGCGGATCCTCGAGGCTTGGGCTGAGGTAAAGGGATCAGGAGCGGCGCATGCAACGCGCACCGCCCGCTTCATCGAGTCTAGCAGTCACGTATCCGCTTTATAGGCCGGACATGTGAGCGCACCGTTCCCATGTGAAGCGACTGAAAAGAATGCGCTTCATCACACCTTTCACTCTCAGGAGAGACCGCCATGGATAACTCAGAACGATCGCTGCGCTACAACATTTCCGAGGAAGATGATCGCACCCGGGCCATGGCGGGGTGGATCGAGAATATGACCGGGGCACAAACGCTTACGGGCATGCCGTCCCGATCAACGCCAGATCCCCATGCTCTTTCGCCTTCGTCGCCAACGCGACCATACTCGCTCTCTTCCGAACCTCCAATTAAGGTGCTCGACAGATCGACATTTGCCAGAAAAGTAAGGGAATTTTACGGTGATGAAATCAAGCACATTTCCGTCAATCCACAAGAGTACTCGCCCTTCGTGTCCTCTAAAGCCCTGCGTACGGCTACCATCGCTCGACTCTACGGCGGCACCGACAATGATACGCCCAGCGCGCGATATTTCAGCTATGATCTGGGAGAACGAAGCGTTGGGCTTTTAAGAACAGAGGATGGATTTAGCATCGAAAACGAGCCGTGGCGGGAACTATTTCCCGGTCGAAAAAGAATCACGTCGATTGTAGACCTTCGCGTTACTCATCCGCTTGTCGAGAACGCAGGCGATATTCTGCTCGAACATCAACTTCAACTCGACGGCGAACAGCCGTTGATCATGTCACGTCCCGCTACGCCGGAGATGGGAACCCGTCTAGAGCAGATGGGTTTCGTTGATGTGGGTGAAAATCGCTGGGTGCTCGACCCTACGCAACATCCCGACAAGTGGACAAAGAATAGCAAGGGTGGATGGCAGCGCGCCGACAAACCTTGGAGTTATCTCTCTAAAACCGTGGAGTATCTTAGCGACGATGAAGCAGGTGTCGAGGAGCATTCGAGTGACGCCAGTGTCGAGACAGATTCATCCGATGATGACCCGTCTTGGTACTTCGAACACCTCAATTTGAACCGCGGCTAAAAGCTTGCCTCATCGTGAGGACTTTTTGCGCCGCCGGCTGAGTTGATACGCCCTTGTATTACGGGAGGACGCAGGCGAAGATTAGAGACTGCAATAATTGCTGCGACTCTCTGCGACGGCCCGCCTCATGCTGCACTCCGATCCTGCCGCGATGCAGATTGGCGGGGCTGGCTTCTGGGTGGTCCGCAACGATATCGCCGTTGGGGGTATCTTCTGATAATGGCCGTCGGGTTCGAAAACCTTCTGGTTGAGCCCCTAAAAGATCACCCAGGTACTCCCCAGGCGCCTCATGAATAACGACACCGAAGCGCTTGAACTCGAATCGCTCGTATCCGGACCCGTCGCCAAGCCCAAGGCGACCGTCCGACACGATGTCGATGAATGATCGACGTGCGAGCTGACCGGAAACCGCACGGTCCGGTCGACATCATCGGGACGCGCCCATGGGCCCCATCGGCACGCGTCGGCGAATAGCGGCGAGATCCGTCTCGTCGGCGCGTTCCAGTTCTCGACCATCGGCGTGCGCACATAGCCGAGCTCTTATGGCCGTCAGGCCCACTCGACGCGACGCCAACTCGCATGCCAAACTTTTCGTGATCAAGATCAGGCCCCTTCCAGGCAGCGTAGCCGTTGCGTCTGGGATCGCCCAGCAACCCGCCCAGCGAGGCCACATTGAAGATCACAGGGCCGCGCGGCAACGCCGCACCGCACCGTTCCGCTTCCAGGAAGATCCACGGCAACGACAATGTCGCCGTTCGCAAAGGCAGCGACCAGAGCGCGGCCAATCCCGCCTGCAGCGCGTGTAATGACGGCGGGTGTCTGCTTGCTTCATGGATTAGCTTCTCCTGCTCCGGCGTATGCGATCTAACGCTAAAGGAGCCAGATGACAGCAAGTTAGCACCACGTCCCGGAAAAGAAGAGTTCGGCACCAGCTGAACGCGCCGCTATTCCGCCTCGGCTTTCATGCTCTTTGCCGCTTCCGAGCGTATAGACCGGGTCGTTAGAATGCGATGTTCCGATCGGCTGCCTGAAACCGAACCGCTCAATCTCTGGCGACGCCGCCTGCTGTGTCTGCTCCTCGAGCCAATCATAGACCACTGTGCGGTCGGCAATTCTCCACTCCCCTTCCCTTTTCTGAAAATGGTCGCAATATCGACCACATAGGAGAAACCTGGCAACGTATGATCCGGCCGCAGTCCGGCCCTCGTTGGAGCGCAGTGAAGTAGCTCTCGACAGCTGCTTCAGTCGGGCTGATAAACTCAATCAGAACGTTGGTGATCTGGTGGATGTTGCGCGGTTCGGTCTTGAAGACACCAAGCGTGAACTCAATGAATCCCTCGGCGGAGCCCGTATACGCTCCGTGAACGTCCTGCGCATCAGGCCAGAAGGAGCTGCGCAGCCCCGCCTCGTCCGCCCGTCTATCCCGCGGCAATACCGATAGGACAGTCGCGGATCGTTTCGCGATCATGCAATTCGACCCATTTTCGTGGTCCATGGCCCGTCGCAAGTCTGGTCTTGAGTTGAAAATGGCGTTCTATGCATCTGCGAACGGACATTCGCGCCGTCGGCGCTTGACTTGGTCTCGCAATGCCACTTCCCAGGGAACGTCTGTGAACTCAAACAGCGTGCGTAGGACAGCAACTCCCGCGCAATCAAGGACCATTGGTGCGTTGGATTTTGTCTGCAAGAACAGCCAGGGCCTCTCTGCGCTTGTGTGGAAGGTAGCTAACGGTCCATTCGGCGACAATGCGGTCGACGAGTTCGCCAGAAAGAGCCCAATGTCGACTGGATCCCCGTTTGCGGCCGCCGGGGCTGCCGGTGCCTGTCTCGGCGAAGTCTCCTCCAAAGCCTGTGATCCGAACGATCCTGCCTGGCTCCCAATCGGGCTCGTCTGACCGAGCGGGAGCGGCTGATCGACGCGAGGGAGAAATCTGGGGCCAGGCGGCTCGCCTCTCGGCGTCACCCCACGTTAGGCTGGTTATGCCATCCGCGGGCATCAAATCGGGGTGAAAGAAAGTTCTAAGCCTGGTGTGGTCGAGCGGCCCGACCTGCCCTCCTCAACTCAAGCACTCGAGGCGAGCCGCCATTTTACCGGTGTAGGTCTATTGTCGAATGCCTGACAACCCTATGTCGGGTCGCAAATGGAGGGAACCGGACAAAAAACGCTAACCAATTGAAAACTAACGCAATTTTCATTGGCATGGCCCTTGCTTCTTGAACCGCGACGTTAAGCAGCAACGGAGCCTTTAATGCCCCCACCAATGATTTCGCTCAAGAACCTGACCAGCACGACAACTATGAACCAACTGCTGGCCACAGCGAAGTCCACTGCTTGCGCCGCGTCATTGTGCGGTTCGTCCGCAAAGCCGCACCACGTCGAGCCGGCTGTCTGGGAGAAAATCACGGACCTTTCCTGCTATTTAGAAAAAGCGCACTACTATTTCGCGCGCATGCACGTCGTAGCCGCACCAGCTTGCAATATCCAGTGCAACTACTGCAATCGTAAATACTGCGCCAACGAAAGCCGGCCTACGCCTGACCAGGCGCTGCGAAAGGTCGTTGCGGTCGCCAATGAAGTCCCTCAGCTTTCCGTGCTCTTTATCGCCGGACCAAGCGATGCCTGTTATGACCGGAAGAAGACAAAGGCGACATTTGCACGCGGAGCCACAGAGGTCCCCGATATCAAGCTGTGTCTTTCAACCAACGGTCCGGCAGTGCCAGACCGTGTCGGCGAGCCTGCTGACATAAATGTTGATCACTTGACGATCACCATCAAAATGGTCGATCCGAGAGCCGGCGCGAAGATATCCGCGCCACTGCAGGGCCGAGCCGCAGCTCAGCAGAAGCCCGGATACAAGCAGACCCCGCGAGCACATAGGCATCCAAGTCTCGATATTCGTCCAACATGCCTGGCACTCTCGGGCGCAGCAGCGCTGAGCCCTTGGTCATCTCCCCGCGCAAAATCCCCGTTTGCTCTCTTTGATGCTTCGGGAGCATCCCGATCACCGCTTCTTGTGTCAGTCTGCTCCCGTCTCCAACGCTGCGGCGACCTCCTTGCGCAGCCATTTATGCTGCGGGTCGTGATGGCACCGCTCGTGCCAGATGAGCATGACCTTGTACGGTGCCGGCTCGAGGGGTGGATCAACAACCCTAAGCGGCAGCATCGCGGAAACTTGGGTCGCAACGCGGCGCGGGACGAGCAATACCAAATCCGTTGCCGAAGCTACCACCGCTGCCGTGAGAACGCTGGAAAAAAGTATGGGACTACGATCCGCTCGCAGGTTGGGCAAGTGGTCGTAGATCGGGCCGAAATGGTCGGGGGAGTCCGTACTGATGGCAGCGTGACGCAAGGTCGCGAAGTTGTCGATCGTCCATTCCTGCGCCAGCGCGGGATGGTCGTGGCGCAACAAACACGCGAAGCGGTCTGTATAGAGACTGCGCCGAAAATAGCCAGGCAGTTGCACGTCAATATGCCCAACGGCCAAATCAATATCACCTTGCTCAAGCCCCCGCACGGCACGATCAAACGGCAAACAGGCGAGTGTGTCGAGATGAGGGGCACGCTCGCGTAACCACGGCAGGAGGCGCGGTAGTACAGCCAAAGCTTGATGATCGGGGATCGCCAGCGTTGCCCCCCTCCCCCATTCTTTTGAGATTACGCTGCGGCTTGTCACCATCTCTCGGATCGTACGCAGTGCCGACGGCAGCCTTTGAGCCAGGTGTTCGCCTTGCGGCGTTGGGATCAAACCCGTTGAAGACCGCACCAGGAGATCATCATTGAACAAGCCGCGCAGCCTTCCCAGTGCCCGGCTCATCGCCGGTTGACTCCGCCCGATGTGCTGGCCCGCGTGCGTCACGTTCCGGTATTCGAGCAGAGCCTCGAGCGCCACCAGGAGGTTGAGGTCTATTGATGCTAGGTTTAGCTGGTGTCCAGTGAGGCGCTCTCCTCTCCAATCTTGCAACATCTTTCGCCTATAAGCGAGTTGATCCGTCACCTCTTTTTCTACATAGCGTTTCATGACGTTCATTCCTCAACAATCAATTCCGGGTCCAACGTTTTCGAGTTCATCTCGGCGGTGGAGCGCGGGTGACAACCTCATGGCATTGTGCCATCACGCGTCCAAGGGGCGGCCAGATCTGTGTGACGATGGCGATCACATGGAACATCGGGGTGTCCCACAGGAATATAGCGCCCGTGTCGACTTCCCCGAGCCCGTTGCAACAGTCTCGGATCCGATGCTGGGGTGCTTGGGTGAAAGAGGCGCACGCGCTCGAGCACAGCGTTGCAATAGGCCTCGGTCGCATAATACGCGATGCGGTCGATGT